>CANQBA010000068.1 GCA_947589545.1 uncultured Oscillospiraceae bacterium
TGACAGATAACACTTACAAAATTCCTGTCAAATCTTATTATACGAGGAGGGATAAAGATGGACAATCTTATCAACGAACTCTACTATGGCAATATCCGCCCCGTTGAACAGATGGGAGGGCTTACACCGGAAGCGGCGGCTATCATGAAGCGGGTACATGAGAACGAGGACAGGCTTGAAGCAAGCCTCGATGAGCAGGAAAAGGAGTTGCTTCACACCATCCAGAATGACCGACTTGATGTCACCTGTATCATCGAGGAAAAACGCTTCCGTGAGGCGTTCATCTTGGGGGCGAGGTTGATGATGGAGATAATGAGGGATGAGAAATAAATAGCTTTGCCCATTCGTCCTTGAAAAAGGCAGAATTCAATTATCTGCACGCAAAATTCGGAAATTGTTTGCGTTTAGCTATTGTAAGGGGAGCCTTCCTGTGCTACAATAAACGCATACAAGAACGTAAAACAGCGTGCGGAAAGTTGGTGCTCGTTTGAATCAGAAGGAGATCGCACGAAATGTGCTCAAAGGCAACGGCGGAATTGCGAAAACCGCCGACTTTGTCGCGGCAGGCATAAAAAAATATGATGTTGCGGCGCTGTGCAAGGAGGGTTTTCTCGAACGTGTTCGGCGCGGGGTGTACCAGCTGCCGGGCGACGACCAGATTACAGAGGAACAGCTGCTCCGCGAACTGCTGCCACAGGGGATCGTGTGCGCGGAGTCCGCGCTGTTTCACTACGGATACAGCGATTTTGCGCCCCGCGCCTGGTCGGTCGCCGTACCGAGAACGGCCTCCCGGGCAGTCGGAGCTATCGGGGAATTTCCGGTCAGGGCCTATTACATTCAAAAGGAATACTATTCACTTGGGAAGACAGTTGACAGCTTCAACGGCGTGATGCTCCCGGTATATGATCGGGAACGCACCATTTGCGACTGCTTCAAATATCGGACGAAGCTCGACAGTGAGACATTCAACAAGGCGCTGAATGCCTATGTGGCGGATGACCGAAAAAACCTGGCCAATTTGTCTGCATATGCGAAAAAAATGAAGCTGTACACAAAAGTCATGAATGTGATGGAGGTGCTGCTGGGTGGCTGATATTGCCGCGTCCGTGCTGGCGAGGCTCAAAAACAAAGCGAAGGAAAGCGGCAGAAGCTATCAGCTGTGTTTGCAGCTTTTCTGCCAGGAAGAATTTCTGCGCCGGCTGGAAAAATCCAAATACGCTGAAAACCTCATCCTGAAAGGCGGACTGTTCATCTACGCCCTTACGGACTTTGACAGCCGCGTTACCGTTGATGTTGATTTCCTGCTCAGGGAGATACCGAACACGCCGGAGCAGCTAAAAGCGGTGCTGGAAGAGATTATAGCAACGAAAACCGGCAATGATTTCATAACCTTTGAGATCAAGGACGTGGCTCCCATTGCGGTTGCCAAGAAGTACGCCGGAATCGGCGCGTCTATGATCGCCCGGATCAAAAATACCAGAACACCATTCGGAATTGATTTCGGCGTCGGCGACGTGATCGTTCCGAAGCAGGAAAAACGAAAAATCCCGACGCAGCTCGCGGATTTTGAAGCGCCGACGGTGAACACCTATTCCATGGAAACCACCGTCGCCGAAAAGCTCGACGCGATTTTGAGCCTGATGGAATTTTCCAGCCGAATGAAGGATTACTATGACATTTATTATCTGGCGCAAAGATTTGATTTCGACGGAGCAACGCTCACCGAGGCTCTTAGAAAAACCTTTGAAAACCGGGGCCGTGCCTTTACGGTGGAACAGTTTGAGCAGGTCATGAATTTTGGCAGTGACGCGGAAATGCAAAAGAAATGGAAAGCGTTTTGCCGAAAGATCGACACGAGGACAGATGATTTCGACACGGTGCTGAGGACGATAAAAGCGTTTTTGATTGGGCCATACAGGGCGGCGGTAGAAAATAATGGATTTGGTGAAAGCTGGGCTACGGCCGACGGGAATAAGTACGGAGTTTGATTATCGAATCTGGAGATGGAGATATGGAACTTATAGACAATAAGAATAAAATTCTGTTGGAGGATCTGGCGGCTGAAATCAAAAAAGGGAGTAAAGTGTCTATTGCTGCGGCCTGTTTTTCCATATACGCTTTTCAGGCGTTGAAGGAACAGCTCAAGGATATTGATGAGCTTCGTTTTATTTTTGCCGCCCCGACCTTCTCAACGGAAAAGGAAAGCAGGGAGAGCCGGGAATTTTATATTCCCCGCCTTTCAAGAGAGAGGAGCCTTTACGGAACAGACTTTGAGGTCAAGCTGAGAAATGAGCTGACGCAGCGTGCTATTGCCAGGGAATGCGCGGAATGGATTCGTAAAAAGGCTGTTTTCAAATCCAATATAACAAATGAGAATATGGTGGGTTTTATGAACGTGGATGACATAAGCTACGCACCCATCATGGATTTTACTACAGCTACTTTGGGATGTGAAAAGGGAAACAATGCCTATCAGATGATCCAGAAGCTGGAGGCCCCGTTATCAAACGCTTACCTGGAGCTCTTCAACACGTTATGGAGCGACAGCGGACGCATGGAGGTCGTGACTGAGGAGGTCATTGACAACATCACAGCCGCCTATAAAGAGAATTCGCCGGAATTTATTTATTTTGTGACACTGTTCAACATTTTTAATGAGTTTTTGGAGGATATCTCCGAGGACGTCCTGCCCAAAGAGGCAACTGGCTTTAAAAACAGTAAGATTTGGGGGATGCTGTACAGCTTTCAACGGGATGCGGCATTGGCCATCATCAATAAACTGGAGAAGTACAACGGTTGCATTTTAGCGGACAGTGTCGGCCTGGGTAAGACTTTTACGGCGCTTGCCGTGATAAAGTACTATGAGAACCGCAACCAGCGTGTTTTGGTGCTTTGCCCCAAAAAATTGGCGGATAACTGGAATACATATAAGGGCAATTACCGCAACAACCCGCTCAATGATGACAGACTCAGATATGATGTTTTGTATCACACAGACTTGGGGCGTACAAGCGGTATTTCCAACGGGACGAAGCTGGCGGATCTCAACTGGGGCAACTATGACCTGGTGGTGATCGACGAGTCACACAACTTCCGAAACGGCGGAAAACTGAGCGGCGGGGAGAACGAGAAAGAGAACCGCTACCTGCGCCTCCTGAATCAGGTGATTCGCAAAGGGGTCAAGACAAAGGTCCTGATGCTCTCCGCCACACCGGTCAACAACCGCTTTAACGATTTGAAAAACCAGCTTCAGCTGGCTTATGAGGGGGATACCTCCCTCATCGATGACAAGCTGGACACCACGCGCCCCATTGATGAGATATTCAGAAACGCCCAGAAGGCGTTTAATACCTGGAGCAAGTGGAACGCCGCGGAACGTACCACGGAGCGCCTTCAGCGGATGCTGGACTTCGACTTTTTTGAGCTACTGGACAGTGTGACCATAGCCCGCTCTCGCAAGCACATAGAAAAGTACTATGATATGTCCGAAATTGGGGCGTTTCCCACAAGATTAAAGCCAATCTCCAAGAGTCCCTGCCTGACGGATCTCTCCGGAGCCATCAACTACAATGAAATATTCTCCCAACTCATGGAGCTGAACCTGATGATCTATATGCCCACCCACTTCATTCAGCCCAGCAAGGCGGAGAAATATGCCGTGCTCTATGAGGACAACAAGGTCAACGTGGGCTTTACTCAGGCAAACCGTGAACAGGGTATCCGACGGCTCATGGGGATAAACCTGATGAAACGCATGGAGAGCTCTGTTTACGCGTTTAGCCTGACGCTGGGCAGGATTCGGGAGCTTATCAAGACGACCATCGGCATAATCGACAAGTTTGACAGGAGCCGCGGCTTTGAGATTACCATGACGGATTATTCCGATGCCTCTGAGCTGGACTGGGACGATCAGAATAATGATGAGGTGTTTTCCATCGGGAGAACTGTCCGCATTGACCTTGCGGATATGGACTATGTTTCCTGGCGGAAGGCCCTGGCCAAGGATGCGGAGACGCTGGATCTCCTCACTTATATGGTCGCGGACATAACCCCGGAGCACGACAGCAAGCTCCAGGAGCTTTTGTCTGTTGTCGCGGACAAAATAGAGCACCCGATCAACGAGGGAAACAGGAAAGTACTCATTTTTACGGCTTTCTCCGATACAGCAGAGTACCTCTACACCCATGTGAGCCGTGAGGTCAAAGCTCGCTTTGGGTTGAATACGGCGATGATCACAGGTAATGTGGATGGCCGCACCACGCTCGGTAAACCAATCCACGATATGAACACGGTGCTCACCTGCTTTTCGCCGGTTTCGAAGCGGCGGGACCTCATGGAAAATAATCCGGGGGATATCGACATTCTGATTGCCACCGACTGTATCTCCGAGGGCCAGAATTTGCAGGACTGCGACTATATCATCAACTATGACATCCACTGGAACCCGGTGCGGATCATTCAGCGTTTCGGGCGCGTTGACCGCATCGGAAGCCGAAACGCCTGCATCCAGCTGGTCAATTTCTGGCCGGACATCACCTTGGATGAGTATATCAATTTAAAAGCGCGGGTCGAGACGCGCATGAAAATCGTAGATATGACCGCCACCGGCGATGACAATATCCTCAGCGAGGACGAGAAGACGGACCTTGAATACCGTAAAGCCCAGCTCCAGCGGCTGAAGGATGAGGTCGTCGATATGGAGGATGTGTCCGGCGGCATCTCCATCATGGACTTGGGCCTCAATGAATTCCGGCTTGATCTCTTGGAATATGTAAAAAACCATCCGAGCCTTGAGAAAACGCCCCACGGGCTCCACGCTGCGGTGGGGGCCCGTGGCGATACAAAACCCGGCGTGATCTTCATACTGGAAAATCGGACCGGCAGCGTGAACATAAACAACCAAAACCGGCTCCACCCGTTCTACATGGTCTACATCTCCGGGGACGGGGAGGTCCTGTGTGACCATCTGTCCCCAAAGAAGATGCTGGACACCATGCGCAGTCTCTGCAAGGGGAAGCAGGAGCCGATACGGGAGCTGTACACGACCTTCAACCGTGAGACGAAGGACGGAAAGGATATGCGCGCTTATTCCCGCCTTTTGGGGGACGCCATCGGCTCCATCATTGAAGTCAAGGCGGAGAGCGACATTGACAGCTTCCTGTCCGGCGGCCAGATGAGCTTCCTGACAGGGGAGATCAAAGGACTGGACGATTTTGAATTGATCTGCTTTCTGGTCGTGCGGTGAGGAGGGGTATCATGCTTGGACTGCCAAAGACTACGGAGCTGAGACGCCAGCTCCCCAAGACCGCCATATATAAGAAATTCAATATGAACACCGCCGCGCGGGAGAAATTTGACGACGATATAAGCCGCATCGACATCGTCAACGAGGTTTCCCCCGCAAACACCACCTTTGCCGCTGGACAGGAGGTAAAAGCCTTCTACGTTCTGCAGGTGACCTTGAAGCGGGAGGATTTTGATGAGAAAAATCTTGTTCTGCTTTCAAAGCTCATAGAGCAGCATATGCTCTTTGTCCTCATTTTTGATGGTCGGGCAAGATTGGCGGCCTTTCGCTCCCGCCTTTTATTGGGCAAGTGGACTGATGCGGAGGAACTGAACATCACCCTGACCGGCCTTGACCTTGATTCCGTTTGGGAAAACTTGCTGATTCAAGTCGGAAATGTTATAATAGAAAGTGGACGCTCCCTGGATGAGCAGCTGGCCGAGGACGAACGCAGGGAGAAGCTTCGGCGTCAGATCGAACAGCTTGAAAAGAAAATGCGGGCAGAGAATCAAACGAAGAAGAAATATGAGCTGCACCAGCAGATTTTGAAATTGAAGCAGGAGGTAGAAGCGTGAATAAAACCTTTATTGACTTGTGCTATGAGATTATATCGCATTATGCCCACTTCCCGGAAGTGGCTGATACATTAAAGAGTATTTCTGATGGTGCAAATTTTGAACGTACTTATCCAGTTACAGATGGTGAATTTCAAGAAAAGCGATTAGAAATCATTTCATACATATTGAAGGCCCGTACCGGCAATATCATTTATACCTATCATGAGAGCAGAAAAGTATTTATACCCGGTGGGCCTGGAAAAACAATTTATGATGATAATCGAGAAGAACTTTACCAGCAGTTGGAGGGTGAAATCCAAATGCTGATTTTACGTGGAATGCATCAAGTTATCAAGCGCCTGTATCCCGCAGTGGATAACGACGCTTTGAGCGGAGAACTGCTCCAGCAGTGCGAGGAAACATTGAGGAAATATGGCCTGAGTACCGATAAGGAGGGCACTAACTATGGACAAGCTTAAAATGCACACTCCCAATTTAGCGGATGAGAATTACCGCAAGCTGGCGGAGCTGTTCCCCAACGCGGTGACGGAGACCATTGATGAGAACGGCAAGGTGGTTCGGGCTATTGACGCGGATGTGCTGCGGCAGGAGACCGCCACCCATGTGGTGGAGGGGCGGCAGGAGCGATACCAGTTTACTTGGCCGGACAAGCGGAAGGCCATTCTCACCGCCAACGCCCCCATCAGCAAGACCCTGCGGCCCTGCCCGGAGGAGAGCGTGGGCCGGGACGGCACCCCCGGCGGGTTTGATTCCGAAAACCTCTACATCGAGGGGGACAACCTGGAGGTGCTCAAATTGCTCCAGGAGACATACCTAGGTAAGATCAAGATGATCTACATTGACCCGCCCTACAACACCGGCAATGATTTTGTCTATGAGGACGACTTTGCCGAGGACGTGGGGGAGTACTTGGCAAACAGCGGCCAGTACGACGAGGCGGGCAACCGGCTTGTGCAGAACACGGAAAGCAACGGTCGGTTCCATACGGACTGGCTGAATATGATGTATCCGAGGCTGAAGGTAGCAAAAAATTTGCTGTCCAACGATGGTGTTATTTTTATTAGTATTGACGATAATGAAGTATCTAACCTGCTGAAAATTTGTGATGAGGTTTTTGGGAAAAGCAACTTTATTACTGATATTATTTGGGAAAAGCGATATACTCGCAACAATGATGCAAAGTTGATGTCAACAGTTGTAGACCATATTCTTTGCTATAGGAAAAGTGCAGAACGGGTTGTTCTAAGAGAACCCCGGACTGACAAACAGAATAGCACATATTCAAACCCGGATAATGATCCGCGAGGAGTCTGGACAAGTGTGCTGTTTACAAGTCAACGGACAAAGGAGGAGCGTCCAAATTTATCCTACCCCATCAGGAACCCTATTACAGGGCAAGTCGTAGAACATCCAACAAATGCTTGGAAATATAGCAGAGCAGAGTATGAGAGATTAGAAAAAGAAAATAGATTATATTGGGGGAAGGATGGGGGAAATTCATACCCCCGTATAAAAAGGTTTTTGTCCGAGTTAGATGATGGTGTTGTTCCAATCAATCTTTGGTACTATAAAGATACTGCCACTTTGGACGAAGGAACAAAAATGGTGGATGCTCTTCTAGGCAAAGATATATTTGATTATCCTAAGCCTATTCAAATCATTGAGCGAATGCTAAATATGATGGGACAAGAGGATATTTATGTTCTTGATTTTTTCTCCGGCTCCGCCACCACCGCTCACGCCGTCATGCAGCTCAATGCTGAGGACGGCGGTCACCGCAAATTCATTATGGTCCAGTTGCCGGAGGAAACCGATGAAAAGAGCGAAGCATACAAGGCTGGGTATGAGAACATCTGCGAGATCGGCAAGGAGCGCATCCGCCGGGCGGGGGCGAAGATCAAAGCGGACAGCCCACTGACTACCCAGGGGCTGGACGTTGGCTTCCGCGTCCTCAAGTGCGACGAGTCCAACATGAAGCCGGTGTACTACACCCCCGCCGAGACGGAGCAGGGCCAGATGGACCTGCTGGCCGACAACATTAAGGAGGACCGCTCTCCGGAGGACCTGCTGTTCCAGGTCATGCTGGACATGGGCGTGGAGCTGTCCAGCTCCATTGAGGTCACGGAGATTGCCGGGAAAAAGGTGTTCGACGTGGGCCATAACTTCCTGTTGGCCTGCTTTGACCGGGACGTCACCGAGGAGACGATCACCGAGATCGCCAAGCGGCGACCCACCTATTTCGCCATGCGCGACAGCTCCATGGCCAACGACACCGTCGCCGCTAACTTCGAGCAGATTTTCAGGACATATAGCCCGGATACGGTTAGGAGGGTGCTGTGATGGTAGAACCCAGAGCCGAGAGCATTCTTGAGGCGTATGCTTTTTACAACGTACATAATGGGATATATGAAAAATATTATGCTCGGGGCATACCTGTAAGTGATAAAAATGAATTGATGAATTTTGCAGCCTATACCATTCCTTATGTAGTTAATGGAGCCTTAGCTTGCGAAATTGCGCTCAAATCAGTTCTTGATCTTGATATTAGCAAAAAATGTTTACACCATATTGATTTGCTATATAACTCGCTGGGTAACGACTATAGGCAAGCAATTTTAACCCAATTTATGAGTTATGGTCTATCGGAGCACGACTTTTCAAATTCTCTTACACAGTCTTCTGATTTATTTGTAGATTGGCGCTATTATTATGAGAAGAATGGCGTTTTTGCGCCTAATCATTTTCACGAGTTAGTTGAGTCAATCTACAAAGGTGTGTTTTCTTTTAGTCCACTGATTGAGAGGAACAGCCTATGAAATTCCAATTCAAAATCCAACAATACCAGACCGACGCGGTGGACGCGGTGGTGCAGGTGTTCAACGGGCAAAGAAACTTGGGGCAGGTGGATTACATACGCGATCTGGGGAAGCGGCCGGATCGGAATGTGCTGACTGTGGATGCCCAGGTTCAAATGGCCGAGTTTGTCGGAACGCCGGAGGACGATATTGACCCTACGGGCTTTAAAAACGCCGACGTGGAGCTGACGGACGAGCAGATTTTAGAGAATATCCATTCTGTCCAAACGATGAATAACATCAAGCTCTCCCCGACACTTGTGAAGGACCTGGGACGGTGCAGTCTCGATGTGGAGATGGAGACCGGCACCGGCAAGACCTATGTGTATACCAAGACTATGTTCGAGCTGAACAAGCGGTACGGTTGGAGTAAATTTATCGTGGTTGTACCGTCTGTGGCTATCCGGGAGGGCGTGAAAAGGTCCCTGGAGATCACCGAGGAACACTTCATGCAGGCCTACGGGAAAAAGGCTCGTTTTTTCATTTACAACAGCAAAAATCTCAATCAGTTGGACACGTTTTCCTCCGACAGTGGAATCAGCGTGATGATCATCAATACTCAGGCGTTTGCCGCGTCGCTGAACGAGGACAAGAATATAGAAGGGCGTAAGGGCGACCAGGCCGCGAGGATCATATACTCGGAGCGGGATGACTTTGCCTCCCGCCGGCCCATTGACGTGATCGCCGCCAACAGGCCCATTATCATTCTGGACGAGCCACAGAAGATGGGCGGTACGGTGACCCAGGCGGCGCTGAAGAAATTCAGGCCCCTGTTTACACTGAACTACTCCGCCACCCACGCCAAGCAGCACAATCTGGTCTATGTCCTGGATGCCCTTGACGCCTTCAATAAGCGTTTGGTGAAGAAGATCGAGGTCAAAGGAATCGAGGTAAAAAATCTCCGTGGGACGGATCGCTATCTCTTTTTGGAGAGTATCCTTCTTTCCAGCGATAAACCGCCGCGGGCGAGGATCGAGCTGGAGGTTTCAGGCGGGACCGGAACACGGCGCAAGACGCTTATCTGTGATGTGGATGATAACCTCTATCAGCGCTCAGGTGAAATGGAGCAGTACAGGGGCTACACGATCTCGGATATTGACCCGCTCAGGCAGCTCGTGACTTTTTCCAACGGCGAGAACATCGAGGTTGGCGAGGTGCAGGGAGATATGTCCGAACGCGCCATACGCCGTATACAGATTCGAGAGACGATCCGGTCACATTTTCAGAAGGAGGAGCGGCTCTTTGATCAGGGCATCAAAACGCTTTCGCTGTTCTTTATTGACGAAGTGGCAAAATACCGGCTTTACGATGAGGACGGGCAGGAGATGCTCGGTGAATACGGAAAGATATTCGAGCAGGAGTATCTTGATGTACTGAATGAGGTTCTTACCCTTGAGAAGACGCCATATCAGGAATATTTGCGCAATTTGTGCTGCGATCCGGCGCAAGCCCATAGAGGGTATTTCAGCATTGATAAAAAGACGGGCCGGAGCGTGGACAGCGAGGTCAAGCGCGGAGCGGAGTTTTCCGATGACATCTCCGCCTATGACCTTATCTTGAAGAATAAGGAGAGACTCCTGTCTTTTGAGGAGCCGACACGCTTTATCTTTTCCCACTCTGCCCTGAGAGAGGGCTGGGATAATCCAAATGTCTTTCAGATTTGCACCCTGAAGCACTCCGACAGCCAGACGGCAAAACGTCAGGAGGTCGGGCGCGGGCTCCGGTTATGCGTCAATCAGCGGGGGAACCGCATGGATGAGGCCTCCTGCGGGGATAACGTCCACAACATCAACAAGCTCACGGTTGTTGCAAGCGAGAGTTATGCAGGGTTTGTATCGGATTTGCAAAGGGACATCAAGAAAGAGCTGTATGACCGTCCAACAAAGGCGACCATTGAGTACTTCCAAGGCAAAACTGTCAAGACAGATGGGCAGTCTGTTGTGATCAGTGACCGTCAGGCGCGGATGATCTATCAGTACCTGACCAGGAACGATTATGTAGATTACGATGATAAGGTGACCCAGAAGTATCGTGACGCCGTGACCATGAAAACCCTGGCACCGCTTCCTGAGGAGCTGAAGCCGATGGAGACCGGCGTTCACCAGCTCGTTCAGGCTATCTTTGACGAGAGCGTCTTTAAGCAGATGATGGAGGACGCAAATAAGCCGGCAGTGGTAGAAAACCCGGTCAATAAGGATAACTTTTCTAAATTCAGACCGATGTGGGATTGCATCAACCATAAGTATGCTTACCATGTATCGGAGCTTGACAGCGACACCTTGATTAGACAATCCATCGACAGCATCAATGCGGATCTGTCTATCGCGGAGCTTAAATATGTCACAACCATCGGTGAGCAGAAAGAGAAGATAGATCAGTACGCCTTGGAGCGCGGCGAGTCGTTTTCGAGTACCAGCTCTGAAACAAAGACGCTGCGCACTCTCTCCGTAGGACAGGTCCCATATGACTTGATTGGGAAGATCGCGGGAGGGACCATGCTGACCCGGAGAACTGTCGCGGCAATCTTGAGCGGGATAGACCTTGAAAAATTCTATGGATTCAGGAACAACCCGGAGGAATTTATCCAGAAGGTCACAAAAATGATCGAGGAAGTGAAGTCCAAGCTTGTGGTGGATGGAGTCCAATATCACGAGGTCGAGGGCAAATACGAGGACGAGATTTTTGTGACAAAGAGAGCGCCCCAAAGCTTTGATAAGGTGTTCAGAGCGCAAAAGCATATTCAGGACTATGTGTTTACTGACGGCATAGCGGAGAAAAGCGTGGAGCGAAGATTTGCGGAAGACCTTGACAAGGCTGAGGAAGTATGCGTATACGCAAAGCTTCCGCGGACCTATCAGATCCCAACGCCGGTGGGAAATTACTCCCCGGATTGGGCGATCATGTTCCACAAAGGCAGCGTGAAGCACATCTACTTCATGGCCGAGACCAAAGGCTCCCTGAAGCAGGATGATCTTCGACCTGTGGAAGCCGCCAAAATCGCCTGCGCCAAAAAGCTCTTCAACGAGATGTCTACGAGTCAGGTCCGTTATGACGCGGTGACGGACTATCAGTATCTGCTTGACAGGATGAAAGAGATAAGTTGAATCAGTGTATGGTTATGGAGGCACCTCATGTCCAAAAAACACCCTACCATCGACATCACCCACAAATCCGTCCCGACCTGGTATGGCGGGACGAAGGTTGTTCCCACGTCTAAATCCGAGCAACGCAAGATGAAAGCGGAGATCCTCAAGCGTGACCAGAAGGCGATTGTCATCGACAGCGCGGCGAAGAAGAAGGACTTGGACTGGATCGACCGCATCGAGGAATTTGACGCGTTCATGGATTGAGGGGCAACATCTACATATCCTTAACTAAAAAAACGTCCGGGAGCTGACCCTGCGTCGGCTCCCGGATTTTTATGTGGCAGTTATTATTTTCAGTGCTTCCTCCTCGCTCAGCTCTCCGGCGAGGTATTGGTCACGGGCCTCGGTGGCTTTGCGGGTCCATTCACACAGATCCTCTTCGGTCAGGCTCTTAGCGGTGAAAGTTTGGTTTATGGTCTCGGTGCGCTCATACCGCTTGTACATCCGCTGACGGGCGCGGTCGAACTCCTCGATGACCCTGTCCCGGCCGGCGTCGTACCTGTGCTTGAGGCGGGGGCCTATGTCCTTGCAGGTCTTCTTGTTGCGGAGAATGCGGTCGCAGTAGAGCGTCTTCCGCTTCGTCTTCGGCACGAAAAATCTGCCGCAGCATCGGCAAAGCTCCACGGTGGGCTTACGCTCGATGAAGTTCAGAAGAAGGAAGCAGTAGTAGGATGCCGGCGAGCGGAAGTGGTAGCGGTTGACAAGATGCCCGTCCTTGTTCATCAGCATGGTCTGAACAAACTCCGTCTTGCGGAGCGGCCTGTACTTTTTCTTGAAGTCCAGGGCGACACCATGATGGAGATCACTGAGTAACTGGACGGTGAGATTTTGAAAGAGAACGATTTCCTGTAACGGAGGGACCACCGCACGAGTCGCGTCTAAGAGATGCTCCAGCGTCCCATTGTTGACCGGGATGGTGTCGTCCAGGACAGCTCTCGTCAGCGTTCCCTGGAGCGGGTTGTCGCGCTCGAAGGTGTATACGAAGTCAGAGAGAGTCTCCATCATGTTCTCGAAGGTGTCGTGGTCGAAGACCTGGCGCTTGTTGAAGTCGGTGATGATGTAGTTGGACATGGTGGTGATGTAGTTGATCACCTGCACATACGGCCCGAAGTTGAGTTCCGAAAACTCGATGATCTCCTGCTCAACTGTGGAGTCAGGCAGCTTCTCCTCTACCTTGTCGAAAACAGACAGCGGCCCGTCTATCGGGTAGTCGTGGAGTGCGTCCTCTAATTTTCTTCCGCGAAGTTTTAAGTGAACGAGCTTGCGCTTCAACGTCCCATCCGGGAGCAGCGAGACGTACAAACCCAGATCCTCCAATGGTTCTCACCTCTGTCTAAAAGTGTTAATCCTCCGAAATAAATAAGAACGCGGTTTCATTTTTAAATCCTCTGTTCTGATGTAAGATTATATCACAAGCGGGGCAGACTCGCAAGAAAACAAAAGGAGGATGAAAAATGAAAGAGACAACCTACACAAGCTATGACGCCCTGCCGCTGTTCCTGAACGCGGAAACGGTGGCGAAGGTGCTGGGGGTGTCCATCTCGTCCGGCTACGAGCTGATGCACGAGGCAGGCTTCCCGGCACTGCGGATCGGGAACCGGCTGATGGTCCCCAAGGAGAAGTTCATTCGGTGGGTGGACGAGAGGACGGGAGGTGATAAGAAATGCAACTGATGCCGGGAGAATTTTTCGAGATGCCCTCCGCGGTGTTCCAAATGGATCTGACGCCTGAGGAACTGTCGACCTATGCCTACCTCAGATACCGCAAGAACAACCGCACCTACAAGTGCTGGCCCAGCTACAAGACCATCGGCGAGGCCATCGGGCGGAGCCGGAAGTCTGTGGCCAAGTACGTAAGCTCCCTTGAGGAGAAGGGCCTCATCAGCACGGAACCCACGGAGATGATCACGAAGAAGGGCGTACCTCTGAACGGGAATCTGATGTACACCATCCTGCCCGTCCGTCCAGCGATAGCGCAGTTCAACCGCCGCCTCATACGCCAAGCGGAGGTTGAGAACGAGCGGCGGAGGGTACAGGCGGTACTCAATGAGAAGGGGGCGTGAGGCCGTGTGTCGAGCCGTGTGCGCCCCGTGGCTCCGACATGGGGCGTGGGCACGGCGGACAGACAAAACCCAACGTGCGAAAACCTGCGAGACGTGACAAGGCCCTTTTTTCGGGCAAAAAAGGCCGTTCGATTATTGAACAAGATAAAGGGCCGCACCGCTTCGCGGCACGGTCCGGCTACAAAGCCCCGCAGGGCGGGGCTTTTCCGGGGAGGAAGTCCGCACCGTTTTTAGGGATAAACGAAAAAATCCGCACCGGTCGGCGATGCGGAAACGCCCAAACCCTTAGCGCCGCAAGGACTTTACCCGATTTATTATAGGTACACATGACCGATTTTAGGAGGTATTTTTATGGAGAACAAAAAAGGCTCAACTTACTGGCTCAGGCCGGAAACGATCGCAAAAATGGACAGGCTCATGGCGTCGGACAACTGCCAGAGCCGTAGCGAGTTCGTGGAGAAGTCCGTGGAGTTCTACACCGGGTACCTGGACTGCTTGGATGCCTCGAATTATTTGGGGCCGGTTCTCTCCGCGACGATCAAAGGCATCCTGGAGAACAACAATAACCGCCTCCGCTCTCTGCTCTTCAAGTGGGCGGTGGAGCTGAACATGGCCTGCCACACCATCGCCGCGCACTATGGAGTGAGGGAGATGGACCGAAAGGCTCTCCGGGATTTTGCGGAGGACGAAGTCAGGAAGACCTGCGGTCAGGTCAGCTTCGACCACGCTCTGGATGTGCAGCGGAGAATCCCGGTGAAGGACGACCAGAAGTGGCCGGGATAATTTTTTCGGAGAGCGCGAAAAAGGTATAGCTATTCCACGAGGACTGTGGTATGTTGTGTTGCTGACAAGGAGGTGATCATATGGCCAGCAAACGCCCGGACGGTGACGGGACTGTTCGCAAGAGAGCGGACGGGAGATGGGAAGGGCGCATCGTCATCGGACACAAGCCAGACGGGACGCCGATCTACAAATCCGTGTTCGCTAAAACGCAAAAGGAGCTGATGCCGAAGCTCCACGCGCTCATTGACGAGTACCGGGGTGTGGAGGTCACGGACTGCGACATGACGTTGCAGGAATGGGCGGAGAAGTGGCTGACCGAGTACGCTGAACCGACGCTGAGGCCCAGCACCGTGCGAGGGTACAGAAGTAATCTGAAAACCTACATCAACCCCGCCCTTGGCGACAGGCAGCTCCGGGCCATACGGCAAAAGGACGTGCAGAGATTTTACAACGCCCTCAAACGTCGGAGAGTGGAGCGGGGCGGGGAGGTGGTGCCTATCGCCGACTCCACCGTGCGCAAGGCGCACCTGCTCCTCCACGAAATCATGGACGCGGCGGCCAGCGCGCGGCTCATCTCCCGCAACCCCACGAACGGCACGAAGGTCCCCAAGGCCAACTACGCGCCCAAGGCAATCCTGAACGAGGAACAGCTCGACCGCTTCATGGACGCCATCCGGGCGGAGCCTGTCTGGTATGACTTCTTCTACACGGAAATCACCACGGGCCTCCGCCGGGGCGAAATCTGCGGGCTCAAGTGGTCGGACCTGGATGAGATAGGCGGTAGGCTGACCATCCGGCGCACCGTGAAAAAGGGCCCCGGCGGGGAGCTGGAGATCGGAGAGACCAAGACGGAAAAGGGGATGCGGACGATCCTACTGCCGTCGAGCACATTGGATGTCCTCAAGGAGCGGCGCAAGTCCGCCGTCAGCGAATGGATATTCCCAAGCCTCCGAAATCCCGCCGAGCCCGTGGCACCAAGCTCCGCCTACCATCGGCTGAAGGTTATTCTCGAAAACGCGGGGCTCCCGGACATACGATTCCATGACCTCCGTCATACCTTCGCTACCCACGCCCTGACCAGCGGCGTGGATGCCAAGACCCTGTCGGGAATCCTGGGCCACACCAACGCCAGCTTCACGCTGGACACCTACACCCACGTGACGACAGGGATGCAGGAAAACGCCGCCGAAATCGTCGGCGGGTTCATCGACGAATTATTCGGAGAGGAGCTGACATTATGGCAAAGCGCAGAAAAGCCGGCGACGGCACGTTGAGACTCCGCAAGGACAGGCGCTGGGAGGGCCGGGTAGTCGTGGAGTACGACGAGAAGGGGAGACCCAAGACGAAAAGCGTCCTCGCCCGCACCAAAGAGGAGTGCCTTGAAAAGCTGAGCAAGCTCCGCTCCCGGTGCGGCATCGTGACCGGCAAGGCGCGGCCGGGGATGCCCTTCGGGGAGTGGATGGACCTGTGGTACAAGACGTACTCCAAGCCGGGACTGCGGATTACGACGCAGAAAACCTACGAAAACCGCATCTATCAGCACATCATTCCGGAACTGGGGAAGATACCGCTGGACAAGCTTCGGCAGAGCGATTTGCAGCAGTTCTACGCCCAGCTCAAAAAGTCCGGGCGAAAGTCGAGGACGGACATTTACGGTCCCGGCCTCTCTGACCGCATGGTGCGCTCCTGCCACACCACCTGCCACACGGCGCTGGAGAAGGCCGTGGCCGAGGGGCTGATCCCGGTCAACCCCTCCGTGGGGTGCAAGTTGCCGCCGAAAAAGTCCGCCGAAATGCAGGTCCTGACCCACGAGGAGATGCAGCGGTTTCTGATCCAAGCGAAGGAGGACGGCTTCTTCGAGCTGGCGCTGCTGGAGCTGTCTACGGGGATGAGGCGGGGTGAAATCTGCGCTCTCAAGTGGAGCGACCTCAATTTTAAAACCGGCGCCCTGCACATTGAGCGCCAGGCCATTCACGTGGACGGCGCGCTTCAAATCTCCAAGCCCAAGACGAAAAGCTCCGACCGTACAGTGATCCTGCCCCCGGCGGTGGTGAACGTGCTCAAAGCCCTCCGGGAGCGGACGGACTCCGAATGGCTGTTCCCCTCCGCCCGCCGCCCCGGCCCCATCGATCCGCAGAGCGTCTACCGCAAAATGAAAAAGGCCCTGGAGCGGGCCGAGTGCAAGAATATTCGGTTCCACGACCTCCGCCACACGTTCGCTACCACCGCCCTGGAGCACGGCATGGATGTTAAGACCTTGTCCGCCATCATCGGCCACGTCAGCTCCGCCACCACCATCGACATCTACAGCCACATCACCGACACCATGCGCCAGAACGCCGCCAATCTCATCGACCACGGCATAGCCCACAACGACACTCCTGTCGAGACGCCAGCACAAACTCCAGTCCCCAAGACCCACGCCCCCAAATTTACCCCCTACACCGGCAAAATCCGCAAATCCGGCACCGGCGGCATCTACCAGATCAACGACCACCTCTACGAAGGCCGCTACACCCCCACCAACGCCGAGGGTAAGCGCGAGTTGCACACCGTCTACGCCAAGACCCGCGAAGAAGTGGAGCCGTTGCTGGAGAAGATGATCGGGGAGGTGAGGGAGAAAATAAGGCTGGAGAAAGAGGGCAAAAAGTACACAGCCTAATCTAAAAAAGGCGCAGCCGAGAAAGACTGCGCCTTCAACTTGTAAGGTAAGCGCTCAATAACCATTCTCTCCCAAACCAAGTGCCCGGCGTTTGAGCCGGGCACTTGAATCACATGTAACTCTCTATCGTCTTCCTCAACACATCCGACCACGGCATAAAACTTTCCAGCTTCGCTGTGGTCGGGGACTTGCCTAAGAACCTGAGCTGGTCCAGTACGCATCGCAGGTACGCCGACGGGTCCAGGCCGTTGGCCTTTGCTGTTTCCACCAGCGTGTACACGATGGCGCTGGACTCCGCGCCACGCGGGGTGTCGCTGAACAGCCAGTTCTTCCGACCCGTCACAAAGGGCCGAATCGCGTTCTCCGCCAGGTTGTTGGAGATCGGCACATCCCCGTGCTTTATGAACTCATTCAACTGCGCCTTCTGCTTCCTGGCGTAGACCACGGCCTCCTCCAGTTTGCTCCCCTCCTGGGGGTCCAGCTTCTC
>CANQBA010000069.1 GCA_947589545.1 uncultured Oscillospiraceae bacterium
TAGTGGGTGCCGTCCTGAATCCTGGCGATGCGGAAGGTGGCGTTGGGGAGCCGCTGGCCCGTGAGGCTGTCCAGCTTCACAAGGCGGAAGGTGGGCTTCTTCGTGTCCGTGAACACAAACTGCGCGTACTCGCCGCCCTCGATCTTGATGATCCTCTGGGCATCGTCGATGAGATACCCGTCCGGGGCGGCCAGCTCCTCCACGGTGTAGGTGCCGGGTTCCAGGCCGGACAGGTCAATTTCACCGTTGGCGTCGGTGGTGTACTCCTGAGAGAAGTCCCCACCCACCTGGGTGATGCGGAACTTGGCGTTTGCCAGCGGCTTGAAGGTCTGGCTGTCCAGCTTCACAAGGTAGATGCCGGGTTTTACATAGTTCAGAAAAACCAACGTGCCAGTTTGACCGGCTACAAGCTCGATCTCCTGCGGGGTGCTGTTCAGCACATGGGTGTCCGGCGCGGAGACCTCTTTCACAAGGTAAGTGCCGGGGTCCAGGTCATAAAGCAGAATTTCTCCGTTGGCATCGGTAGTGTAAGTGCCGATCAGCTCGGTATCCCTGTAGACCTCAAAGGTGGTGTCCGGCAGAGGCTTCTTCGTCTGTGCGTCATACTTGACGATCCTGAGCGCGGGACGCTTCTCGTTCTCAATAACGATGGTACTTGTCTCGCCGGGGTAGAGCTTGACGTGATGCTCCGTGGAATTGAGGACGTACCCCTCCGGGGCGTTCAGCTCCTGCACGGAGTACACGCCGGCATCCAGCCCATCCAGGGCGATGCGCCCCTGGTCATCCGTGACCTTATCTACATAGTGGTCCGGGTCGTTGATGGGAGCGATTCTAAAGGTGGCGCCTGCCAGGGGCTTACCGTCGTGGGCGTCCTGCTTCTCTATAACAAGAACGGGCCGCTTGGTGTCCGTGAATACGAACTCCGCGTTCTCTCCGGCCACAAGCTCAATGACCCTCCGGGCGTTGTCTATGAGGTAGCCGTTGGGTGCGGTGATCTCCACCACCTCATAGGAGCCGGGATCAAGGTTGCTTAGGTCAATCTGGCCGCTGGCATCGGTGGTGTACTCCTTGGAGAAGTCCCCTCCGATTTTGGAAACGCGGAACTTCGCTCCGGCCAGGGGCTTCATCGTCTCGCTGTCCAGCTTGACAAGGCGCATACCGGGCTTGGGGTCGTTCACAAATACGAGCTGCTTCACGCCCTCCCCGGCCACAAGCTCCACCTGCTGGGGCGTGCCGTCCAGGACGTGGGAATCGTCACTGCTGACCTCCTGCACCACATACGTTCCGGGCTGGAGGTTGTCCAGATTTATCTCTCCGTCCGCCCCGGTGATGAGATCATCAATGAGCGTAGTATCCCGCCAGATACGGAAGGTAACGCCGGGGATACCCTTGCCAGTCTTGCTGTCGATCTTTATGATACGCAGTCCGGGCAGTTCGTTATTGACCGCCGTGACTGTCACAGTCCCGCCGCCCTGGATAGTGGCCTGATCCACATGGGCGATGACAGGCCAGGTGAGCTTGTTGTAGCCTGTGGCGGGAGCGACCTCCACGAAGGAGTAAAGCCCCTCGGTGACGGCGGCGACGGTTATAGTGCCCTGGGCATCCGTGGCCTCGCTCCCGATGAGCTGACCGTCACAGAAGATATTGAATACGACACCCGCGATAGGCCGTCCGCTCTCGTCCTGCTTTTTGAGCTGGACCTTGACCTTGGCGTCATTTTCAAAGACGAGGGCCACGTCATGCTCCCCGTCCCATTCAAAGGTCTGGCGGACCTTATTGGGGTCAGGACTCAGAGTGTATCCCTCCGGGGGCGTGACCTCGGTGGCGACGTAACTGCCGTTTTCGAGCTTGTCCCAAGGAAACTCCGAAAGATAGCCCTCCTCATCGGTGGTATAGGTGCCGACAAAGTTATTGTCCACACCCTCGACCTTGATAACGAACCCGGCAAGGCCAACGGTAGGATTGTCCGCGTCCACCTTGCGGATACTGCCGTTGGCGGGTTCGGGAGGGGGATCATCGGGGTCCTTGGAGTCCGTAAAGGTGACTGTGACGGTGTTGTTCTCCCCGTCAGGCAGGACGGCATACTGAGGGCCGGGGTCGTCGATGGTGTACCCGGTCGGGGCATCCACCTCGGTGATGGCATAAGTCCCCGGATTTAGATTTTCCAGAGTACAAGTCCCGTCAGCGCCGGTGAAAACGTCACGCATGAAGCTCCCGTTTTCAGACTGTACGTTGAAATGCGCCCCAAACAGGCCCTTATCCGGGTCGGCGGCATCGACTTTCTTAATAATGAGGGAATAATGCTCTTGAGTTACCTCTGTGGGAGGGGTCGCAATGATGATGCCTTGAACAGTACCCGCAGGGTGATATGAGGTTCCGGGGCCGGTGTGGGTGTACTCATACACATTCCAGTCACCCCATACTTCGATGCCTTCATCAAGGACAGACTGAATAAAGTTGCGGAAGGACACGCCCTCGTATTCCTGGTCGATGGAGGTGTAATGTTCGCCAAGGATGCTGTTGTAGACATACATCATTTCCTCGGCGCAGTCCTCCACGGGGTTGGTGAGGGTTCCCTCCTTATACCGCCAGATAATGGCCTGGACGATGGCGTTCATGTACCAAGTGACGTAGCTTGACCAGTTGGCTTCAAGCCCCATGGACTTGGCCCTGTCCGTATAGACGCGCTCGACGTTGCTGTAATAGAAACCTATAAACACCTTGACGGTGGGATCTGTGACAGGCACCGGGTCGCTCCACGATTGACCGACAAGGCCGAATCCCATACCGGCTCCGTGATCCGCGCAGAAGCCCGTAACCGTGTCGCCGTTGTGATCGAAGTACATTTGGTGCATGGCGCAGCGACCGAGTTTATCCGACTGATAGGCGACGCCGGAGTAACCAAATTCGAGGAGCTTGATAGTATCGTCAGCCGCCGACGCGCTGTTTGCCGGTATGAGCCCGACAACGCAAAGGACCGCCAGCAAAAGTGCCGCGGCCCGTTTGAAGATGTGATTTTTCTTCACTTGAATATCTCCTTTTCTGAAAATGGTCACAAAAAAGAGGCTCTCTGTTTCCAGAAAGCCTCCATGTGAGATTGCGTATATTTATCCGTAAGGGTTATATGAATTTGGGTTGCCCACCAGCATATAGCAGTAGGCTGTTCCGTCTACGATCACCACTCCGATCCCTATATCCTCATATCTGGAGGCGGTCATCGTCTCGTAGTGGCCTTTGGAGTTGACCCAATTCCGTACCGCGTGAGAGGCGACATATTCCTCGCTTGCCCCTCCGAACACGGTCAGGTTCACTCCAAAGCCGTTGGGATACCCGTATTCAAGTGCCTTTTTGCACTCGTATTCCGGGTGATGGGAGGTGAAGCATTGGCTTGCTATGTCCTGGGCGGCGTCCATGAGGGCGTCGTTGACGGCAAGGGCCGGTGCGCCCACCTTTTTCCGCTCCTCGTTGGCGAGGCGCACGATTTCAAGCCGGATGTCCATGTTCTCGTCCAGCCCGTCCTCCACCGGGGCCACGCCGGTGTATGGCTTGTCCGACTCGATCTGTACCGTGCCGTCCCAGTAGACATTGAAGCCCACGGCCTCCCCCACATCACGGAGCTTGACGTAGTTGCTGCCATTGATGAGGTACGCCTCCAGCTCCACCTGCTCACCGTCAACGTAGATGGTGTTTGTGCTTCTTTCCGCTATGACCCCGGCGGCATAAGCGGCACCGCCTCCGCAGAGGGCGGCGCCCAGGGCGAAGCAGACAGCACCGTAAAGAATGGTTCCTTTTTTCATTGGAATTGCCTCCTTATTGTGTATTTTTTGGTATATGTATATTATACCGCAGACCGGGAGGCAGGGCAAAAAATCAGGAAACCTCGGTGGCCGTGACGCACCAGCGGTATTCGCGCTCGTTCATCACGCAGGTATATAACGTGACCTGATTGCCGGACGTGGCCGCCGTGCCGCTGGCGTCCGTCTCCAGTATCTTCTCCACGCTGACCACGGCGTAGGTGCGGGTCCCCAGCTTGGTGGTGAGGGTGATGGTGTCGCCCACGTTCAGCGTGTGGATCTTTCCGAAAATCTCGTTGGTCCCCCGGTTGTGTCCGGCGAGGCACACATTGCCACCCCAAATGCTGGTATTCTCAAAGTGGGCAGCTCCCTTGGCCATGGAGGCCGTGCTGGTGCCTTCATAGATTTTCGTACTCACGCCAATGGCGGGGATGGTCAGCGTCCCCAGGCTGCCGCCTGAGTAGTAGAGGTCGGACGTGACCTCCGTGTACTTCGGCGTGCTGCTGGTGGTGGTGGTCGGATAGCTTGCCGCACTGGGATAGATGACCGTCCCGCCGCCGACAGTTCCGGCACTATTGCCGCCTCCCGTTGCCAGGTTCGGGGTCAGGTACTCGCCGCTCCCCGGCAAATAGCTGGTGGGCGTCCCGAAGCCGGGCGGGATCAGGGCGGCGTCGCGGCTTTTGTCCACATTTGGGTCCTCCCAGGTGTACCCCTCTACGCTGGTGGTTTCCCCGAAGGCGTCCTGGGGCGGCCCGTCGAAGGTGTACTCCAGGGCGTAGGCCGGAGTCGCCAGCAGGGACAGAGCCAGGGGCAGGGATAAAAGCAGGGGTTTCAGTTTCATTTCGTGTAGTCCTCCCATTCCTTTTTACTCTTGTGCTTCTTGAGCAGGTTCATCCCCACAAGCACACCGATGCCGATGATGGCGGCAATGGGGATGATGAGCCAAATCACATTCACGCCGCCGCTGTCCTCCGGGGTGTCCGGCTCCGGCGTGTCGGGCGGCGTGGGGTCGTCGGGACTTTCTGTGGTGCCGGGGTCCGAGGTGTCCGCCGTATCTCCGTCTGAAGTGTCCCCGTCCGGAACATCGGGGTAGTTGGGCTCCTTCACGGGCTGGACAGGAGCGCCGCTGAATACGGCGGTGTAGATCGTCTCGCCGCCGGTCACTTTTGTAAGCTCCCCGGCGTATTCCGCCGTCACCGTGTAGCCGGTGGCGGACTTGCTGGTGGCCGTGCCGGTATAGGTGGCGGTGGCCGTGAAGTACCCGCCGCTCTCCTGCCACTGGATGTCGGCCAGGGTCAGCGTCCGTCCGCTGTCCGTGATGGACTTGGGGATAAAGGACGTGTCCGTGTCGGACAGGTTGGGGTAGGTCCGTGTGGCCGTCACCGTCCGGGAGCTGGATTTGTAGCCCGCCGCCTCCACCTTGACGCTGGCGGTGTCCAGAGTCAGGACCCCGGTGTAGCCGTCCTCGGTGGCGACCTCCCTTGTGGCGGGGAGCTGGGGCAGGATCTTCTCCATGTCTTTGGAACTGCTCTCAAAGGTGAACGTCTCGGCGTAGTCCTTGGTGTCGCTCTCGGTGGTGTCCTGCCGTGTCACGTCCAGGATCGTGTAGCGCCAGCCCTCCCATTCAAAGGGCTCCGTGAGGATGTTGGCGGGGTCGTCGTTTGGGGAGAGACGGTATATCTTCTCCACTCGGCGGTATCCGTCCTCCTCGGTCTGCCGTATCTCCGCCGGGAAAAGCTCGGCGGGCTTCGGGGGAACAACGTCCTCCGTGCTGTCCTCCGGCCCGGCGGCCAGAGCGGAGCAGGACAGGGAAAGCACCGCCAGCACCGTCAATATGAGCGCCGCTGTTCGTTTCATGGTTTTTCCGACCTTTCTTTTAGAATGTAGAAATGCGTCTCAATTTGAGACTCATTTCCCGATGTATATATCAAGTCTCAAGTTGAGACGCATTTTTGGGCCCGTCGAAATTAGTCTCAAATTGAGACGCATTTTCAAGGGGGCGCAGGCCCGCCCGCCTGCGCCGGGGCCTCCGGCTCCGCACCGTGCCGGTGGGAGCGCCCCGTTCCCATCATGCAAAAAGCCGCCGTTGGCGACTTTTGGGGTGTTTCCCCCTTGGCGACTCAACATCCGCCGACAGGCGCCGGTCAAGGCCCGACCAGTTCTCAAACTGGTCGGCTCGCGGGCGATTGCGTCAGCAATCGTCCGGCCTTGACGGGCGGCGGGCGGCGGATCAAACTCCACGCAAGGGGGAAACACCCCATCTCCGGGCATTACCTTGTGGGCCTTTGGAACGGCGCCCGCGTCCTCTGCTGGGGAGTAATACTCCTCTCAACGGAGCCGCCGATCTGCTTGCTCATCTCCTGGATGCTGTCAAGGCCCTGCCTGCGCTGCTGGGGATCGTAGCCCTCATAAAGCTCACTGAGCCTTGTCATGTCCGGCAGGTCCCGCTTGATGCCGAACCTCCGGCAGAGTATGTAGGACACGCTCTGGGCGTCCAGGTCGCACTCGCCCCGGTCATAGCCACTGTTGTAGCCCTTCGCGTGTATCCTGGAATGGGCTATCTCGGCGGCGATGGAGGAAAACGCCTCCGCGTCGGGGTAGTCGGGGTTGATGACAAGCTCCATGGTCTTGCTGTCGTAGTAGGCGGGAACGGTCAGCCCCTTGTCCGCCACCACGGGGGCCACGGAGTAGTTGAGGACAGCGGCCAGGGCCGTCTCCATCTCCTTGGAGTTTTCCCGGATGACGGGTCTGCGGACCTCCCGGCCCACGGTCTGCCTCACATCATAGGCGTCCGCCAGAGTGTAGCCCCGTCCGGGGAGCCGGGCAAAGATTTTTACAGACTTGTTCCGCTCCGTGTCCATGACGGACCTGCCCTGGGTGCGCCAGCGGTCGGTGGTCCCGAAAACCGTGGCGTTGGGGTCCTGGAGCATGACCAGGGCGATGTTCCCGGCGCTGTATGTGGGGTTGTCCCCCTGCAAGTCCAGATACCGGGCGTATGCCTCCGGCTGTGTGGTGATCTGGGTCACGCTGGCGTCCTGCATGGCGACGGCGTTCTCACGCTCCGCCTGCCGTTGCTCCTTCCACTGGGTATCCGCCGCTGTCTTGTTGGAAATAATCGCTTCAAGATTTGCCATATTCTGTCCTCCTATCTTGTTTTACCTGCCTCTTTCCCCTTTGTGGGGGCAGGGTGCTTCATGCTCTCCGAGGCGGCCTTCAACGCCTCAAGGCGGCCCTTGACCGAGGGCTTGTCAGTAGTCGGTGTCATCGTACTCGTCCTCGTCGGCGTCTGCGTTGGCCTCGATCCACTCCCGCGCTGTGGTGAGGAGCTGTCTTGCCGAGCGCGGGGACCGTCTTTTTTTGGCTCTCCGTCTCCGGCCTTTTCGGGGATGTTGTACCCCCGGCGCTCCATGAACAGGTTGACCTGGGATACGAAATCCACGTTGGTCACAAGATCCACCATGCCGTCCGTCTGCCGGGTGTCCTTGACCACGGCGTAGAGGACGTTCTTCCGGGCGAAATGCCTGAAGTCCTCCACGTCGCTTTCCTTGATGCGGAATACCCGCAGCTCCTTGCCCTCCCGGAGAAGGCGGCTCATGTGGGTCTTGCCCACCAGCTTCTTGCTGTCCTTGGCCAGCGCCAGCAAAAACGCCGCCAGGTTCTTGCCCCCGGCGGCCATCAGCTTGACGCTCTCCGCCGTCAGCTCCATGCTCTCCTTGACCATCAGATCGGCCACGTCTCCGCTTACGTCCATTGACTTTCACCTCCCGATTTCAGATTTTTGCGGTACTGTTTTGGATTTTGTGGTTATTGTTTCTGCATGGCTGTATCTCTCCACCCCGGCGCTCACTGTGGGGATGTCCGCCTCGATGCGGGCGCACATTTTAAGCTCCCTGCGAAGCTGTCGGAGATTTGCCGTGATGCCGTCGATCTCGCTGTCTACACTCTCCGAGGGATACGCACGCCGCCATTTGTAAAGCTCCCTCCGGCGCTCCGTCAGGGCGTCCATCTCCGCCTGCACGGCGTCGTACTGCATGGAGAGCTGGTCAGCCGTCTCGATGCGGTTCTTCATCAGATACCTGAATTGTTCCTGATAGCGGTCAAACTTGACGATCTCCGCCCGTGAGACTGCCGCTCTGCGCTTCGCCGGACGGCGGGACGGGACAGCGCCCAGCAGATAGAGGTACTTGAAATACAAGGCCCGAAAGCCTTTCAGCCTCCGGGGGTGGTGGACAAGAGGGGCAGTCGTGTGATACCTCTTTCCGGGAACGAGAAGCGTAGAAATATAACTTGCCCTGTCTGAAAACTCCGATGGCGGGTCAGTACGACCTTGGGCCAGTCTTGCCAGGATGTCCGCCTCGGTGTACCCCCCCGCCCAGGCTGTCCAGTCGTAGGAAACGCTGTCCGCCGGGCGGTTTCACGGCGGTGTGAGCCACATGGGGGCCGCGCTTCACAACATAGCCCATCCGGGAAAGCTCCTGCCAGAAGCTCTTGGCGGTGTAGGCTCCGGCGATGGCGGCGTCGATGTCCTGCCGTACCAGCCCCCGGAGGGTGGGCCTGCCCCGGCTCTCGGCGCTCCACTCGGCGTAGCTCCTGCCGCCGCCCTCCGGGTCGATGACGGACAGGCCGTGTTCCTCGCTGACCTCATTGGAGATGCCCCGTATGTCCCCGAAGTAGTCCCTGAAGGTGTTCCGGTACTTGGCCCCATCCACAAAGGACACGGAGTTGAAAACGATGTGACAGTGAAGATGCTCCTGGTCCAGGTGGGTGGAGACGACAGCCTCGTACCTGTCGCCCAGGAGCCTCCGGGCAAACTCTACCCCGGCCCCGTGGGCCTCCTCCGGCGTCAGCTCTCCGGGGGCGTAGGAGTGGATGAGGTGGTAGCCCAGCACACCGCCGGTCTTGCCCCAGCGGCGCTTCGTCTCCATCATGTCCTCCACCGCCGTGTCCAGCTGACAGTTGATGGCCGTCTCAAATACCGTCCTCCCATCCGGCATCCTGTTCTTATCCTCCAGGCCAATGTAGCTCATGGCGGCTGTGAGGCCGGTCTTTTCCGGGTTCAGGACATAGCCCACGCAATGGTCCAGCCGTGAGCGGATGGGGATGATCTTGTCGTAGGCCATCAAAGGCTCTCCTTCACAAGCCGCCACGCCTGTCGCACAAGCCGCGCCGCCTCGTCGATCTCGTCCCTCTCCGCCTCGCCCCTCCCGTTGGCCCGGTGGGCCAGCTGATTCACGTTATTTCCAATGGCGGACAGCTCTCGCAGAAGTGCGGCGTACACATCGGGCGGCCGCGGGCGAAGCTCCACGCCCATGATGAGCTTGCGGATAAATGGGTCGATGCCCAGGCCGGACAACTCGGCCTGTTCTCTCAGATGCCGGTGTTCCTGCTCGGTGAGCCACACACTGACGTGCTTATTTCGTTTCCGCATTTTACCATCTCTTTTCGACAAAAAAATGCGTCTCAATTTGAGACGCAAAACGAGGCGCGGGGGTCTTAGGGGCTTCCCCTAACAAGTGGAATTTTGCTGTCAAAATTCCGTACTTGCTGGGACAGCGACGCTCTGCGCCGCTGTCTACCGTGACGGGGAGGTGTCCCGGCGCTTGTGGGGCGTGACCTTTTTCGACGGTCTTGCCTTTGCGCGGTATGGCCGCTCCGGGCCGTCCCGGATAAGCATTTGGCCCCTTGGAATGACGCAGGGGCGGGCAAAATCCACCGTGACGGTGTTCTCCCGGACATCCGTGGGGCGGTATGCACCGTCCAGGTCGGCTTGGGCGGACAAGGTGACACGGCCTCCGGTCTCCTTTAAGATACGGCTCACGGTTTTGAAGATGCGCAGCCGCTCGCTCAGGGGAGCGTCGGCGGTGCAGGTGAGCTGTGGGCAGAACACAAAGCGGTACGGGGCCTCTTTGGCGTGAAAGCCGTAGGTCATCACGCTTTTTATCTGGCGTTCCCAGGCTCTCTCCGTGTGCTTGACATACCCGACAGCGGCCTCAAAGCCCCTGGTCATATACAGCATACCCACCTCATGCCGTTCCTCCGGCGTCAGCGGCACGTCCTTGGGCGGCTTGCCGGGGAGCTCCTTTCTGACGCGGTAGCTCTCCGGGGCCCATTGGTAGCCGGTGATGATGTAGTGAAATCTCTGCTTTCCCATGGCGCGCCCCTATCTGACCGGGTCCTGGCGCTTGGGCGCGGACTTTTTCTTAGGGGCGTGATGTCCGGCCTTTGCCGGGGGAACTGTTGGCTCCGCCGGTGCCGGTTCGCTTGCGCCGATGTCCCTGTCCTCCAGAAAGTCCAGCAGGCTGTCCGCCGCCTCTTGGGGCGTCCGCTCCGGGACCTCCACGGTGTAGCCGGGGAGAAGGACGCCGTTCACGGTGAAGCGGCCCGCCTGGTCCCTGGGGATGGGCGGGGAAATCTCCGTAAACAGGTGGGCGTAGGCGGCGATGCGTCCGTTGATGTACTTTTCCATGTCCGCCTTGGCCTTGAATTTCTTGCGGTCCTGACCGGCAAGCTCCCGCCCGGCGTCGCTCCTGTCCGGATTTCTGGGGGTGTTGTAGCATAGGTGCCAGGAGATCTCCCACGACACGGGGACGGAGGCTTTCAGGTCCCGGTCATAGCGTGTGTTCTCGTAGGTGTACCAGTACATGATGTAGACCATGTTGCTGATCTCATATTTGCCGTACTGGTCCTTCACCCTGGCGTTGGAGGTGTGGCTTGGGGCCGGGGTCCGCAGATATTGGAGCGCCCTGCGGCAGCTCACCGTCTCCGCCGCCTGCTCCAGCCACTCTCCGCTGGCCGCCTCCAGCCTCTTGAAAATCTCGGTTTCCTTTTGAACGCTGTCCTGCTCCAATCTGGACAGCTCCTCCGGCGGCCTTGTGACAAGCCCGGAGATGTCCAGGTCCCTGGGGACCTCATAGGCGCGGCGGCATATCTCGATCTCCACGCCGGGGGTAATGTGGGTGTAGGCCATATCGCTACCTCTCCGGGGCGGTCTTGGCCCTCTTGCCGCCCTTGTCCTTGGCCTTTGGGGATGGCTCCTGCCTGGTCTGCGGCTCCGGTTTCTTCTCCGGGGTTGTCGGCGTGAGGTCGGCGTCGTCCAGCAGATCCAGCAGCTCCGTGGCCACCTCCTGGGTCGTCCTCTCCGGGGGCTCCACGGTATAGCCGGGGAGGAGGATGCCGTTTATATGGAAAAGCCGCCGGTATTGGTACGGTATGGGCGGCGACAGCTCCCGGGACAGGTGGGCGTACACATTGAAGCGGCCTTGGATGTAGTTTTGCGCGTCGGCCTCGGCGTTATAATATTTCTTCTTCTCATCCACCACCATCGCGTCTCCGTAATAGTAGTGCTTCTCCGAGGATGGGCGCCTCGGCTTGTTGATGGCGATGCCCCAGGTGACGAGCCACTGGCCCTTTTTGGCGCCGGTTTTCTGCTCCCGGATGGTATAGCGCATTTTGTAGACCTTATTGCTGATCTCCCAAACCTCGCCGTACCGCTTCCACTCGTTGGAGGTGTGCGTCACCTCCGGGGTGCGGGCGTATTCCAGGGCCCGGTCCAGGAGCATGGTCCGCACGGCGTTGTCCTGCCACGTCTGGGCGAGCGCCTGCATCTGCTCAAAGGCGGCCTTCTCCGCCCCGGCGCTCTCGCCGCGCCTTTTCGTAAGCTCCGCCTCCGGCAGCTTCACAAGCTCCGCAAGGTCGGACTTCTCCACGTTCCATTCGGAGAACTCCAGCGTCCGCATGACGGATATGGACACCCCTGCAAGATGCTCGTCCCTGGGAAACCGCACAATATAATACGTCTGCTCCGGCCTCGCCGGTTTCTCTGCCATTTTCAACACCTCCTATCTGGCCCCGTGGTCGGGGGAGCTGCGCTTGACCTGGGGGCGCTCCTTTGGTGGGTACGCCGCCAGAAACTCCGCCGCCGTCATAAGCCTGCTTTTCATCCCCATGGTAAAGTCCTTCGGCTCCATGTCCCGGTAGCCGTTTTCCCCCAGCTTTATGGGGGAGGACACAAGGACCGTGCCGAAATGCTCCGCGGTGATGTGCTTCCCCATGAGGCAGGGCTGGCCCCAATCGTCCTCCGAGGTCTGCATATCGTAGGCGTGAAGCCCCTCCGGGACGGTGGCACGGTTGACACGCTCGGTGGTGAACAGGGCGGGCCTGCCGAATACCTCTACAAGGGTCAACTTTTCTTTCTTCGCGTCGATCTGAAACATCTCCCGCCTCCTATCTGGCCTCGTAGTCTGTTTTCTGGAGCTTTCGGTTCCGGGAGAAGGTGGGGAATCTCAGCGACTGGTCGAAGGCCCGCTGAAGCTGCTCCATCGTCACGATGGGCTTGGGCAGATACTCCTGCCCTCCAGGCTTCTGGACCGTCAACCGCTTGTCCTCCGCCACACCGTTCCTGACCTCCCACGCGCCCACGGCCTGGGCTTGGGTGTTCATGCGCTCCCGGATGTCCACGTTGTCCCGCGACGGGCGAAGCTCGTAGTCGTCCATCTCCTTTGCCGTCAGGGGCATGAGGTACGAAAGCTCCCCGTAGGCCATCGCCGTCCCGTTCTCCACCGGCTGGCGCTTGTCGTAAAGGATGATCTTCTCCAGCGTATTGCCCGGCGGCTTAGGGAACGTCCCCAGGTCGATGGGCCGCTGGGTGGAATAATATTTGAAGCTCGTAAAACATCACTTCCTTTATGGTCGAAATTAGTCTCAAATTGAGACGCATTACTGAATCGCGGTCAATATTGGTCAGCTGATAATTGTTAATTTTTCGTGCGAAGTATTGCTTTTTTCGTGCAGATGGCATATACTATATTCACCAGCAGGAGAGGAGATGATCGCATGGCTGGCACTACAACGAACATCAGCATCCGCATGGACACTGAGCTGAAAACACAAGCCGACGCCCTTTTCGCGGAACTGGGCATGAACCTGTCCACCGCTTTCAACATTTTTGTCCGTCAGTCCCTTCGGGAGGGGCGTATCCCCTTTGATGTCTCCCTGAATAAGCCCAACAAGGAGACGGTCGCCGCGATGTTAGAGGCGGAGAGGATCGCGCGTGATCCCAGCGTAAAGCACTATTCCGACGTGGAAGAAGCACTCCGGGAGTTGAAACGATGAACCGGAATATTGTCTGGACTACCAGATTCAAAAAGGACTACAAACTGGCAATGAAACGCCATCTTGATATAGAGCTGCTGGATGATATTATCCGGGCGCTGTCGCGTGGCGAGACACTGCCGGAGAAAAACAAAGACCATGAGTTGAGTGGTGATTGGGCAGGCCACCGGGAGTGCCACATCCAGCCGGACTGGCTGCTGGTCTACCGCATCGAGGGCGATATTCTGGTGCTGACGCTGGCCAGGACCGGGACGCACGCGGATCTGTTCGGAAAATAATACGACCGCCGTATGGGACTATCCTATACGGCGGATTTTTGCGTCTCAACGTCAGGCACTTTCGTCGAAATGCGTCTCAAATTGAGACGCATTTCCGCACCGGCGCAGCTGTTCTCCGTTGGGCTCTCCGGGGTATCTCCTGACGTTGGGGCAACGTAAGCTCCTTTTCCGGGCTCTCCATGCCGTCGATGATCTGGGCAGCGGTGGTGCGGATGCGCTCCAGGGAGGCTTTCAGCTCCGCCATCTCCCGGCCCTTGCTCCAACTGGCCACATAGCCGAAGGTGTACTCCGACGTGTCCACGCCGAAGTGCTGACACACGACGTAGGCCACGCTCTCGGCCTCCACCTCCCGGCTGCTTCTGTCCAACTCCGAGGGAACGGCGTGGAGCTTGGCGTGGGCCACCTCATGGACCATGGTTTTCAAGGTCTGCGTCTGGCTCATGCCGGGCCTGACAACGATGCGGCCCTCGGCGGCGCCGAAATACCCCTTGGCGGAGCCGGGGAAGTCCTCGATTATCACCGGCACCGGGGACAGCCTTTTGAGGGAGCCGGTCAGCTCTGCGTATTTCTCCACCGTCCCCGTCAGCTCCGTTGTCAAGCTGGGCAGCTCCTTGCCCTCGGTCTGGCTCACATCGAACACCGTCACCGTCCGAAAGAACCGATGCTCCACCAGCTTCCTTGTGGTGACAGTCCTGCCATCCGGGCCCTCCTCCTCCACGTCCTCAAGCCGCCTGTACGAGGTCGGGGCGAGGATGGTGATACCGGCCTCGCCCCGTTTGACACTTCTCTGAAATTTGTTCTTCCAGTCCCAAAACCCGGCCACCTTGGTGGCGTTGGGGCATTGGAGCAGGATGAGCAGTACATTCCTAAAGCTGTACTGATGGAATTTGGACATGGTGGTGAGGTATTCCGTATAGCGTCCGCTGTCGAACAGCTCCGCGATTCCCGCCTCCAGCTTGTCCGTGGCGGCTTTCAGCCGCTCGGAGGCGTCGGGGCAGCTCTCCGGCCTCATCGTCCGCCGCCCCTGTTATGGCTGTCCGGCTTGTGCCGGGGAACAGGAGGCCGCGCGCTCTCCCGAAGCTCCGCTGTCCGGCGCTGGAAGTCCGCCTCTGCCCTTTCAAGACTGCTGAAATAGTTGCCGTAGGCAAAGTCCTGAAAATTCGAGTGGGCGTAGGCTTTCCAGGTGACGTAGGGAGACGGGGCCTTGGGGTTGTGGGCCAGTACGACCTCCACCAGCCCCACACGCTCACTTTTGATGACCTTATACCCCTGACAAATTCTGTCCTCACTCATTGCCCGTCACCTCGCCGGAGTTTCCGGCTTTTTTCCCTCTTTCTCCGCCTGCCTCGCTTTCTGGCGCTCGATGGCCTTTTTGCGGAGGTCCAGCGCCTCGAAAAGGCCCCGCTTCACGTCGGGGATGGTGGTCCGTTTGTCTGGGAAATAGGGCCGCAGCTCCTCCTCGGTCAGCGTGACCTTCAACGGCGGGTTCTCCTCCCGCTTGGTGGGGGCGACGGTACTCTCGATTTTCGCCTGGGTCAGCGTCCCTGTCTGGCTGGCCTTTTTCAGCTCCGCCGCCTGGGTGCCGGAGGGGACCTTGTCCTCCTTCTTGATGGCGTCGGCCACGGCCTTCTGCTCGTCCTTTTTCAGGTACGAAAGGTCCGACGCCGTATGGACGGGCAGCTTCTTGTCCTCCGCCATCTGCTGAAGCTCCGGCTCCAGCTTCGTGAGGCGTGTGATCTTTTGGATATTGGCGCGGCTCTCGCCGGTTTGCTGGGCAAGCTGTTCATCGGCCCGCATGGGCTTCTCGCCGCTGAGGATCTCCGCTTTGGAGCGCCGTCCGGCCTTGCGCTTCATGGCCTCCAGCTTCATGGTGTAGGCGCGGGCCTTCTCCATGGGCGTGATGTTCTCCCGCTTGAGGTTGGCGTCCACCATGGAGATGATGGCCTCGTCCCGGTCCAGCTGACGGACGATGACGGGCATGGTGGCAATCCCGGCCAGCTCGCAGGCCCGGCGGCGCCGGTGGCCGGACACCATCTCAAAGCCGCCTTCCTTGCGGGGGATGACAACGGCGGGCTCCAGGACGCCGAACTTCTTCACGCTGTCCACCAGGTCCCACATATCCTTGTCGTCCCGGACGTTGAAGGGGTGGCCCTCAAAGGGCCGGATGTCCGCGACCTTCAGTGTCGTAATGATCTCCGACTGTCCCGCCTTGGTGATGGGGAGGGTGAAATCCTTGGGGATCTCGTCCACCTCGGCGGGAGCGGCCTTGTCCTCCTTGGGCGGCTCGGCGCTCTTGGCCGGGGCGGGTGCCTTTGCCTTCTCCGGCTCCACGGGCGGGTAGGGGATCAGTTTGCCGGGGATGGGCAGGTCAGGCTGTTTGCGATGATTGCGCCGGTAGTCGCTGGCCTCCTTGAGCGTCATGTCGTACACGTCGGCCCGGACCTCCAGCATCCCGGTCTTCTCCAGCGCCTTGCAGCGGTGGAAGCCGTCCACCAGTTGGAAGGTGTCCTTGTCCCCCTTGCGGAGGATGACGGGCTTCTCCATACCGTTTTTCTTGATGCTGGCGATAAGCTCGGAGTAGTCCTCCCTGGGCTCGTCCTTCACATAGGTTCCGGGCAGCGGTACGATCTTGGACAGGGCAATAAAGCGGAGGTTGGGAGACTTGACCGCCTCGGCGGGTTTCTTCTCGTCACCCTTGGCCGGTTCGGGCTTCTTGCTCTCATCGGCCTTGGCAGGAGTAGGCTTGCCTTTGTCCTCCGCGGCAGCCTTGGCCGGTTCAACGGGCTTTTTCACTCCGGGCTTCTCAGTCACGGGCTTGTCCGCGTCAGGGGCCTTGGATGCCTCCGCAGGCTTCTTGCCCTCGTCAGCCTTGGCAGGCTCAGGCTTCTTTCCCTTGTCATCCACGGCCTTGGGCGGCTCGGCGGGCTTCTTCGCCTCACCGGGTTTCTCCGGGGCAGGGGACGCGGCCTTGGCCTCGGCGGCCTTGGGCGGCTCGATGGGCTTTTTCACCTCACCTGCCTTTGCCGGGGCTGTCTCCACCACCGGCGCGGGGGCGGTCCCCTTGGGCGGCTCCGCCGGGGGCGACGGTTCCTGGACGGGTTCACGGAACGCCCCGATCAGCGGATTCTTCTTTTCGCTGGGCATTGTGTTTACCTCCTATAAAGTTATTTGTCGAAAAATGCGTCTCAATTTGAGACTCATTTCAACCGCAGTCACCCGCCGAAGTCGTGTCTCACGGCGGCGGAATAATAAGGGCCTATCGTCACCGGCGCGTTGTAGAGCGCCGTCAACAGATAGGCCCGGATATTATGGATCTTCGTGGTGGTCTGCCTCATGGCCTCGATGACATACTCGATGTGGCTGCTGTCAAGCTCCAAAAAACGCCGTTTGACAACCTCGGCGGGCATCTCCGTCCCTCCGATGCGGACCTTGGAGGTGGTGCCGGTGAGAACATCGGCCATAAGCTCCAAGAGGCTGTCCACATCGTCCCGCGGACAGCTCCGACAGAGATATTCATAGTCGATATTCTCTTTTATCCGCTCCCTCCATCGCCATCTATCCGTCCCCGGCGTCAAGGGGGCCGGGGGATAGGTGGATGGATCAGGCTGGATAAAATCAGGATAATTATTCTCTGTATGATTAGAGTCGGTTTTACCGACCTCTTGATGTCGATTATCCCGACTTCTTGAGGTCGGAAAATCCGACTTCTGCACGTCGGAATTTTCGACCTCTGAAACAGGCGGGATGTCGCGGGTGGTGAAGCGTTTGACGTATATCTTCGTGGGCTTGCCCTGCCCCTGGCGGATGCGCTCGATGAGGCCGATCCCTTTCCCTTTGTCCAGCTCCGCCAACAGCTTCATAGCCTTGTCCCGGCCACAGGTCATGTCCTGGCAGATCTCCTCCACGGTGTAGTAGATATATACCCGCCCGTCCTTGTCGAACCACTGATTTTTCACGGACAGGCTCATTCGGTCCAACAGCATCCCGTACAAGAGCTTTGCGTCCGTGGACACGCCCTTGAACCGTTCATCCGTAATGAGCTGCTTGGGGATGCGGAAATACTGAAACATCTCCGCCTCGTCCCCGTAAAAGTAGTCCGATATAATGACCTCCGGCATTTCCAACACCTCCTCGTATAATAAGATTTGACAGGAATTTTGTAAGTGTTATCTGTCATTCACTCCGGAAAAACCAGCAGGCAA
>CANQBA010000070.1 GCA_947589545.1 uncultured Oscillospiraceae bacterium
GGGGGGGGGCAAAGGCAAGACGGATGGGGTAGGCACCACGTGGCGGGGAGGGCGGCGAGGACGACACGAAAACCGTCCTGTCAACGCAGGGACTATCGTGCCCGCGTGCCGGCAGAGGCAGAGACTCCCGATACGGATTGCGTAGCAAGCAAAGCGGGGCTTGTCGTAGGGGCCGATGACCACATCGGCCCATCATTCAAATAAGCGGCGAAGCCGCAGCCTTTTTGAATGGGGTGCCACGGAAATTCGGCGGGCCGCCAAGAGAGGCGGCTCCTACGGAGGGTGCGGTGTGTTGAACGATAGACCGATGGTTGACCGGGACGGGCGGGAATAGGCCGCCGTGGGCGGCGGCCCGTACGGCGTATGACGGAAGGCCGGTGGTAGACGTTGGACTGGTCGCCGGGGACGGCGACCCCTACGGCGTTTAACGAAAGATTTCCGGGAATTCGATACACGGGCCGGCCGGGTGTCCGTAAGGTAGTCATTCAAGCTTGCTTTTTAGCCTCTCCGCCAGGGCCGCCATGTCGCTGTCAAAGATAGGGTCGTCTTTGACGGCGTCCAGGATGGCCACGGCGCGGCGCAGCTCCTCTTGGGACGCGGCGGCGCTGCCGCTTTTGGCAAGCTCCTCCGCCAGGATCTCCATCATCTCCACGGCTGAGTTTATGGACAGCCACTTCTGGCTTGTGGCGGCGTTGACGCGCTTTTCGCCCTCCAGGACGTTGGCCTGCTCCTCCAGCTTGGTAAAGTATATCTCCGGGATCTGCTCCAGCGCCGCCTCCGCCGCGGCCAGATCCCCCTTTGCCTTGTAGGCGTAAGACAGGAACCGGAGCGCGTCATAGCGCACATCGTCCAGCTTCGCCCTGTCGGCCAGCCTGGATGCCAGCAGGATCATCTCGTCCGGGTCGTGCCGGTAGTCGATAAGGCAGAGGATGTTGTTCAGGATGATCTCGTTGTCCGGGAAATCCTCCAGCGCCGCCTCCAGGATCGCGCGGGCCTTTTGCGGGTCGGTGAAGCGGTATTGGAACGCCTCGTCGCAGATGCTCTCCACCTGCTTTTCACGCCGGATAAGGTCGTAGGCGAAGATCGTGTCTGTCGTGACGCCGAAGACGCCGGCGATGCGGGGGATCTGGGCCAGGTCAGGAAGACCGGCGCCGGTTTCCCACTTGGAGACGGCCTGAAAGGATACGTTGAGCTTCCCCGCCAGCTCCTCCTGGGTGAGTCCGCGCTCACGCCGCAGCCGCCGGATGCTCTCTCCGATGGGTGGATTCATAAATGCACCTCATTTCAAGTTACTCAGGGGCCCCTTATGGCTTGATTATAGCCGTTTTCGAGTCTTCGGGCAATAACCCCTTCCGTGAGGCGATTCAACTGTCCGTTGAGGACGCGAAGGGGAGGGCAAGCGCCGCTCCCCTCCCCTCTTGCTTTTTTCAACCGTCGGCCATCAGGGCCGCGTAATCCCGGAGGGCGATCCTGTTGTGGGCCAACAGGTTCTCCGGCAGGGCGTTCAGCGGGAACCAGCGGACCTGGGTGACCTCCTCCTTCTGAAGCCTCAGCTCCCCCGTATAGCCGTGGCACCAGTAGACGATATCCACCACCATAACCTCGTCGCCGTTGGGATAGACGTGCCGGAATTCCGGGCCGGCGTAGGCCTTCATAAGCTTTGGCTCCACAGGGGAGACGCCCAGCTCCTCGCCGATCTCCCGGAAGAGCGCCTGCTCCACGGTCTCCCAAAGCTCGATGGCCCCGCCGTGGTTGGCCCATTGGCCGTCGTCAGCCCGCCTTTGGAGCAGGACATTTCCCCGGCCGTCCCCGATGATGAGGCAGGCGCAGGGCATGATCAGGGGCCTGTGGCCCAGCGTCCTGCGCAAATCCATGATATAGCTCATTTCAGCGCCTCTTTCTGGCCACCAGGCGGTTGATGGGCACGCCCTGTTCCCGGAATTTGGCCTCATAATCCGTCATGCTCCCGCCCTCGCCGGCAGGCAAATCGTTGGTGACCTGGTCAAGCTCCCAGCCCTCGGCCTCAAATTGCTCCAACGACCAATCAAAAAGGGGCCTGTTATCAGTTTTGAACCAGATCTCGCCGTCGGGCTTCAGGATCTGCTCATACATTTTCAGGAAGGATGGCGCCGTCAGGCGGCGCTTGAACTGCCGGGATTTCCGCCAGGGATCCGGGAAATTTATGTAGATTCTGTCCACCTCGCCGGGGGCGAAGACATCGAGGCACCCGGCGGCGTCAAGATCCAGGAAGCGGACGTTGGCGAGCTCCGCCGCTTTTGCCCGCTCCATGGCCATCACCATGGCGTCCAGGACCCGCTCCACGGCGACGAAAAGCACGTGGGGATTTGTCTGCGCCATCCCCACGGTAAAACGCCCCTTGCCACAGCCGAGCTCCACATGCAGCGCCTGAAAGCCCGGAAGATCCGCAAGCCAGCAGCCCTTGTGCGCCGCTGGCTCCCGCTCCAGAAGCTCCCCGCACCGCTCGACGCGCGGGATCAAATTTGGTTTTTTCCTCATTCGCATTCCAATCACCCAAAAAAATAAAGTTTTAGCAAGCAATCGCCGCCCCGTAGCATGCCAGGAATAGGGCATCACCACCGCAGTCCAAATTGCCGAGGATCTATTGGATTTATATTTTACCACATCCCGCCGGAAAATCCAACCCCACCTCTTGTCAAAAACGCGAAAAGGTATTATAATGCTGTAATCCGGGCGTAGCCCAGTTGGTAGGGCGCGACATTTGGGAGCGTGTAACATCGCCGGCGCGCAATCAACCACCCGCCGCTAAAAACCCGCACGGCTCTAAGCGTTTTCCAGGTTCCCCGCTCCGCAAAAGTCCCCGCGAAAAGGGGCTTGACCACATAGTTGACCACAACTGTGAAAACACAAACTGAATATCCGGGTGTAGCCCAGTTGGTAGGGCGCGACATTTGGGATGTCGAGGCCGTGGGTTCGAATCCCGCCACTCGGACCAAAAAGGCGGTTTTTACCGCAAAAAAGCCGCAGGGACTACTTCTCTGCGGCTTTTCTGGTACAATGTGAAAACAACTTTACTAGTTTTATCTCATTCAGTGGTAATAATAAGCTGATTATCAAGCAAAGCCAAATTGATATTATTCCCGTTCTTTCGACGCTTTATAATCAACGGGTTCGCTCTATCTTTCTGAAAAATACAACTATTTTGGCATATATGCATATATTTTCATATCTTCTATATAGCATATCATCTATTATATTTATGTTTCAAAACACGGCAAAGTGTATTAAAACTATAAAACGATTTATAATTGTAAAGGAAAGGAAATTCGTTACTATATTCCCTTTTTAAATGAACAAAAATGCGATATTTCAAATGAGTCTTCAACAATGTGACATATGTATTTTAAAATATACGGTTACCACAAATTAACATTAAACTAATTTGATTAGGGTGGAATCTATGGACAAAATTACTGATGCAGTTATTGAATGGGCAAAAGAATATTTTGAAAAAATAATTGATACAAACATTTTAAGGCGTAAATTAAGGAAATACCTTAAGAGGCAAAAACTTAATTTTAACACATTCACCAAAGAAGAAGAATTTGATTTTGACGGTCTTTCTGAATATATATTATGTAGTGATTTCCTTGTAGAAGTGCTCCTGTATTATACCGAATACGGAATCGAGCATCCAAGTTTTAAATCTAATATCTATTCAAAAGCCTTATTATATGCCAAGGTAGCATCTACATCAGCAAATAACATTGTTACACACATGATTAACGATGCAAAAGATATAATTAAAAATTATTATTTTTCCAAGGTTCCACGCCAAGATAGATTCCTTGCTACAATTGCAATAAAAAGTACTGCAGATAAAATTTCCCTTTCTGAGCAGAGAATACTTAAAGAAATTAATAAGCTTGATCCTAAACTTTCTCAAAAAGATAATACATTAACTGAGCTACCCCATCAGTTATCTCTTTTGTCAGCGGTCCATGCCGACCAACAGAGCGTGCTTCATAGACAAGGTGATATTTTTAAAATCTGCAGAGTTATTCAACAGGGAAAGCATTCTATCTTGCTCAACGGCTTTGGCGGAATTGGTAAAACATCAGTAGCACGAGTATTATATACAAAGTTAGAAAGCGATTATGATTGTATAGGCTGGGTGGAATACCATAAAAATTTGCAAACAAGTATATTAAACTCATTTGAGCTTTTTAAAGAGGTTACCGACCCAGCTCTAAGATGGAAGCTCATCAAAGACGCTATTAGTATAAATCCGCAGAAAAAAATTATCTTTATTGACAATGTTGATCGAGATATATCACAATCCCAAGACCCCTCCACTGATGATTTACTTCAAGAAATTGTTAGATGGAATAATTCACTAATTATCCTTACTTCAAGGCTCCAGGAAATTCCCGGATATTATTCTTATATGATTCCGCCTTTGGGTACATCTAAAAGAATTCAGCCGTGTATAGATTTGTTCTATTTTTATTACAATATGAGCGAGTATAAAAAACACAAAGCGGAACGCGTTCAAACTAATGCAGTAATAAAATTAATTGAACTCGCGGGATTCCACACTTACGCTATTGAACTTCTGGCAAAGAGCGCAAGGTTTGAATCCGATTTGAATGAATATTATCTCAAGATTAAAAGTGTCGGTTTTTCTTTCCCCAAGCTTAATATCAGAACCGGCTATAGCAACAGCAGTAAGCCTGCGGCTGAACAGTTAAAGCTTTTGTTTAAGCTGGGAAACCGCAGTAGTAAAGAGCAACAAATTCTATGGGATTTCTCAACACTACCAGAAGGGACAAGATTGACCTCTGTGGATGTTTCTTCTCTGTTGGGATACGATATGAATGATTTAGCAACATTATGCGACGATGGATGGTTGCGTTTTGAGTATCCAGACGGGTTTTACATACATCCACTTATAAGAGAGATTATACTGTTTGATTTAATTGATGGTAAAGCTCCAATAGGAACAGTATCAGAACTTGTAAAAAAAGTTATAAATTATTCAATTATTTCAAATGAGGATTCGCAGATAAACATATTGCGCAAACTTTATATTATTGAAACTGTAGAAAAATATATCGTTTTTGTAAAATCAACCGATTTTGCGAAGTTTTATTACCAACTTGGTAAAGCGGAATATTCATTTGCGCGAAAACGTTTGTCGGCTATAGAGTATTACAAAAGAGCACTTCGCAAATATACAGAGTTATATAATCTTGGGTTAGATTATCTTTACGATATTGCTGACACGCAATTTCAAATTGGATACGTAGAATCTACCACGCAAATTTATCGGAATGATTCCAAAGAATATTTGAGATTAGCTTTGGATAACTGGAAATCGTGTAAAAACTGTACTGATGAGATTTCACTAGCTCAGGACCATCTCGGCTATGTATTAACTGATTCCCCTGAAACATATAGCGATGCTGAGTACTATTTATCAGACGCTCTAAACACAAGGGCGGAAAAATACAAAACAACTCCAACGGAGGAAGCCAAATATGAATACTCCACAACATGTGATAACATGGGATACCTTCTTTTTAAATCCGGCAAAAATATTATTGAGGCAAAACACCTGCTTATGAAATCTTTTAAGTTACGGGAGGAGTTAAACGCATCATATCCTGGGAAATATTCAACGGATGTTGCTTGGACAGCATTCAATCTTGGAGAACTTATAAGTGATACTGGTGGAGACGATGCCGAGGCTGAAGCTTATTTTCGTATTAGTCTCCAACTGAGAAAGTCATTAGAAAAACTTTATCCAAGGAAGTATTCAATCAACATAATGTATACCATAACATCACTTGCAAAACTTATCGCTCGTGATTCTACAAGAATCAGTGAGGTGCAGAATCTTTTTGATGAAGCAATGACTTACTATGGCTTAATTGATGAAGATCACGCAAGCTTCTTTATAAATAATATTGAATCCGATATGATATTTTTATCAGGCCTCCTGAAAAGCAATTAATTTTGTAATTCTGTCCACATCTACTCTGTATGTACATATCCTATATGGTCATCTTCTGCTATACTTGTCAGTGCGTTTAACCTTTTACTCCACTTTCAATGATATGGCTTAAAGCCACATTAGAATCTATTACACATTTTACTGAAAATTACTCATTAACTTCTTTTTTCATCTATTTCTCCCCCCTTAATTCTTTCCCCCACATCTTTGATCATTCGCTCCAGTATTACCTCACCCACCTCGATGGTTTTGGTATATACTTTACGTTTGCCCTGATTGTTTATGGGAGAGTAGCGACCCTAATAGATGTAGTCGTTAATTTGATAGATGCCGCCGGTGTCGGAATTTTGTTATTTTACAAAATTCTTTATGAATACCGTACCAAAAGCCCGGCTGAAATACGTCTCAGCCGGGCTTTTTTAGTTAAGGCTATGTAACTCTCGCCGCCCTCCCGCTTCGCAAAAATCACACCTTTTCTCGGTCCTCCCGCTCCCACACCCGGAACACCTGCGCCGAATTGCCGGCCTTGTTGCCGTCCTCGTTCACCCGGATAATGCGCAGGCGATGACGCCGGTGAAGGGTTGCTTTAGGATCTCTTTCCCGTATGTGATGGCCTGCTCCTTTTCGTCAGGGGCGAAGGTCCTCAGGATGATCTCGTCGTTGCCGATGACGTTCATGACCGCGAATTTCTTTATGTACATAGTTGCACCTCCATAAATTCACCACGGAGAGCACAACAAAAGCGCCCATCGTCACGACGGGCGCTCATTCGCTATTTCGCCCATCGTTCAGCCTTTACCACCTTACCCTCCGGCAGGTTGGTGTACGGTCATTGGGGCTGTCCCTCGCGTACTCTTTATGGTGTAAAGCAATTATAACACAAAAACACTGAAAACGCAAGGATTTCGTTTTCGGGTCGTGTTCAGGAAGGATGTTGTCCCCGGAGTTTTATTTCGAGGTGTCGCGGTGCTTGTCAATCCAGTCCACGATCTCAAAATATTCATCGATCTGGGCCTGCGCTTCCTCCTCAGACATATCAAAGTGCGTCATGAGCAGATGCAAGACTGTTTCGATCGAGCAGTCCTGCGAGAACTTATCCCGTATCAGATCCATCGGCTCCATGGGGCGACCTCCACATCATATTTTTCCGACGCAATGCCTCGAATAAATACATTATATCATACTCCTCCGCAAAACGAAACCCATGTTATTATGCTTGAAAAAGGTGGAAAAATGGTATAGACTGTGAGCGCACAATAATCGGATGGATCGATGAGATTTTGGATATCTGGTATATTAACCGGGAGCTGACCCTTTTTTGCCGCCCCTTCACCCTGCCGGAGCAGGGCTTCGCGGTCCTGGCGCTCATTTCCATCTTCCTCTACAGTGGCTCGCACTCCAAGAGGCTCCGGTACGCCTGATACGGATGTGGTACTCTGATGTTGATTCTGATTTGAGGTCTTACTCTATGAAAAATCTCTACGACAACGACGATTTTTTCACCGCCTACGCCCAGATGCCCCGGAGCCGGGAGGGGCTTTCCGCCGCCGGGGAATGGCATCAGCTTGAGCCGCTCATCCCGCCGCTCACTGGCAAGACCGTGCTGGACCTGGGTTGCGGCTACGGCTGGCACTGCAAATATGCCGCCGACCACGGCGCGGCCTCGGTGCTGGGTATCGACCAGAGCCAGCGGATGATTCGGGAGGCAGAGGCGCGCAATGCGGACCCGTGTATCACCTACCGGGTCTGCGATTTGGAGAAATACGACTACCCCGCAGATACCTTCGACCTGGTGATCTCCAACCTCGTCCTCCACTATGTGCAAGATTTAGAGTCGGTTTTTGTGAAGGTTTATCACGCTTTGAAGTCCGGAGGCACATTCCTTTTTAACATCGAGCACCCGGTTTTCACCGCCGGCGTCCGGCAGGAGTGGCTCCTGAACGAAAACGGCGTCCCCGCGGCGTGGCCCGTCGACAGATACTTCTACCCCGGGCCCCGTGAGACTGTCTTCCTCGGTCGGCCCGTCCTCAAATACCACCACACCCTGACTCAGATACTGATGGGCCTCCGCCGCGCCGGCTTCACCCTCGACCACGTCGAGGAAGCCCAGCCGTCCGTGGAGATGCTGGCCCTGCCCGGTATGGCCGACGAGATGCGTCGGCCCATGATGCTGCTGGTCGGTGCGGTCAAGTGAAGGCAGATAAATATTGATTGGAATAGATAAGGCGTGGAGCTCAGCTCTGCGCCTTTTGTTTATACATCTTCTTTTCCTCGCGAACGGCAAAATCACGCAATTTTCAAAGGGGTTGCACCCTTTTGGTCATAGGTGAGAGGAGGGGGTTAATACCTTGCGGTAGTAGACAGAGGGGCGGCCACAGAAAGGAGGCAAATTTGTACTGCCGCTTGTTTTGCCCACCAACTTGTGTTAAAATTTGAAAGAAGACTATTCATGACTGAAAATCCAAAAGAAGACTTCCGCTTTGACGCGGAGCAGGAACAGGTACTTGACGCCGTAACGGCGCTGATCATGGCCGATGAGCTGCGGCCCTCCGTGCTCAATGTCGCCAGATACAGCCAGATGGCGTTCGCCTACGCGGCCCTTCAAAAGCTGGCCAACGACGCCGGGGACATTGCCCTCACCTGCAAGCTCCACCAGCCGTTTAAATCCGTGGGCTCCATCTCCCTGGAGGGAGAGTCGCTGGAGTTTTGCAATTCACCCCTGTTTTCCCGCGCCGCCGGCCTTGCCAGCAACATAGAGATCTATCCCCTCGTGAACGACCGAGTTCGTATGATATTCACTTTCCACGGTTTGACAACACCGATAGAATAGGAGGACGTAAAAATGAGCAAGGATAAAGGCTACAGTCGTGAGGGCCTTTTTGGCACGATCCACCACTACGACAGCGAGGGGCACAAGATCGGCGAGAGCCGGCCCGGTATCTTCGGCGGCTACACGAACTATGACAGTCAGGGGCACAAGATCGGCTCATCCGAGGAAAAGATTTTAGGCGGCGGGTTTACCCACTACGACGACGCCGGTCACAAGATCGGTTCCAGCGACGAGCGGCTGTTTGGCGGATACACCAACCGCGACGCCTCCGGCCATGTCACGGGTTCCACGGAGCGGAGTGTTTTTGACATCAAATCCCCCGATGAGATCGCCGCCACGGGCAGCCTGTACGGAAGCAATCTCTATCCCCGCGGCCCGTCCCTCTGTGATACGCCGGCGGCTCCACCTCCCGGATTCCGGCGGACGCCGAGCCCCGACAAAGAGCCCGCGGAGGAAGCCTGGATAAAGGGCGACCTCATCTCCTCCGAGGACATGACCCTACTTCGGGACGCCGGATACGACGAGACCGACCTTGAGTTCATGGACGCCGGCGAATTCCGCGAGGCCCTTGAGGACGCCGGAGTCGATCCGGACTTCTACGATTTCGACTACAGCGAATGAGGACTGTGACCTAACCGATTTTCCGTTAACGCTACAGCGGCCATCCGACTTTCCCGGATAGCCGCTGCCTGTTTTCGCCCTTTTTTGATTAGGCTGTGTACTTTTTGCTCTCCTTCTCCAGCCTGATTCTCTCCCTCACCTCCCCAAAAAATATTTCCTGCACTGGCGCTGCTTTTTTCCGCCTTCGTATAAGAGGGCGGTACATCAAGCATTGAAATGAGGCCTCTAATAACAGCGCAATATTTTTTATAACAGTATTCCATTTTTTAAGTAACCCTGTTATAATATCCCTATAATTATTGTGGGAGATATTACTACATCAGAAGAAAAACGGGCAGAGGCTATATGGACATATATTATTGAGGGGACTAATCTTTAGACGTTTGGTGGATGAGTGAATTGTCAGACAAGATAGTGCTGAGTACTTTTTAGGCCTGATGTATTATGACACTGGTATGGACAAAATCCCAGGAGGCCGAAATCTCTCAAGTACCGTATGGAAGCAGTTGGTCAAAAATGAATTTTCTTGTATGTACAGGAATTGATACGTGATAAAGTTCCTTGTCCGATTGAGAGAACGGCATTGTTCCATCTAAAGTTTGAGTGTATTCTCCCCTTTGCTGATGGTAATGACCACACAGGAAGATTAATCTTAAATCTGTTTCTTATGCGAAACGGGTATCCACCAGTCAATGCAAAGTTTGCGGTTTTAAAGCTATACCGCAATGCGTTTAATGGCTATTATAGAGACAATGATACATGTACAATGGTGAAATCGGTAACGGAATATGTTAGATATATTGTAAATCGATACAATAGTTATATTTTTGGGGGAGATAAGTATTGAAAGACACTATATTCATTAGTCATGCCACTCCTTCTGACAATACATTTGCTGTTTGGTTGGCTACAAAGTTAGAACTATGTGGTTATAAAGTGTGGGTTGATGTGAATAACCTTCCACCCTCTGTTGATTTTTGGAATACAATTGATTATACAATTCGAAACGAGGCTATAAAATTTATTTTTGTCCTTAGTAATACTTCAATTGATACAAATCGAGATGGTGTTCAGAAAGAGTTAGCGGTAGCAGATAAGGTGAAAAAACAAGCGCCTAACTTTATTGTCCCAGTTAGAATTGATGATGTTAGTTTCAATGATTTACCGGTTGAAATCTTAAGGTTAAATGCTATCGATTTCTATAACAATTGGGCTAAAGGACTGGACGCGCTATTAAAATACCTGAATGATGAAGGTGTCCCAAAACTCACCTCGAATTGCGAGAGCCAATACTATGTTGACCGTTGGTATTTGTCGCAATCACAATTTAGATCACAAATCATAGATGAAGAAGATGAGTATTGCAGTAACTTCTTCCCAATTGATCTTCCCCCATTAGTATATGTCTATAGAGCGGATGATGTTGAGGGTCTATTAAAAGGACGACATATACCGATGAAAAAGAACAATAAAATTGTTGTGACATTTGCCTGTAATAAATGTGTATCGGAGTGGGCAGAGCAAGAAGTTGATTTCTTGCCTTTAAACACTGTAGATGCGATAGAATGCCATACAAACTCTGGAATATATTTAGGGGAGAAGGTATCAAATCTATCTAGAGATATTATATCTATAATTAATTGGTCTATTGGCGAAATGTTTTACAAGCACGGTATGCGGCGTTATAAAGTCGATTCAGGAAAGACGAGTAGGAGTGTCTACTACTTCCCTTACGGTACAAAATCAAAACGACCATCTAGCAATCGGCCAAAAGCCTTGTCGGGTATTTATAAGAAGACTAAAAGGTGGCATTATGCTCTTAGTGGGTTTTACACTAGGTATCCAACGCAAGGGGTTATTTTTAAGTGGCATATAGTTTTTACAGATGCTTTAGGACGCATTATACCAGAAAGTTCTCAAATAGCTGCAAGACGCAGCAAGGGGCGCCTGATTTTTAACAAGCAGTGGAAAGAATGGCTACAAGCAAGTATGTTTTATTTATCGAATGGAACATCGAATATTTTTTATACTGCTTGTTGCGAAGAAAATGCTATGTATATTAGAAGTCAATCAGAGCGATTTATCTCAGAAAAAAGCTATATTGAGCCATATATCTACAAGCAGGTGAGCAGTGAAAATGATGAATAATCGGCTAGTTTACCTTGAGGAACCGACACTAATGTTCGCACATAATCAATCGGCTGAGGACAGCAGGGATGGATTGACCCTTTTTGGCCCGTATGAGAGAAATAATGGTACTATTCGGGTCGGATTTATTGGAACACAAACGAGTTTAGGATATTACTATTCTTTCGTAACGCAGATGAACAAGCCGATCTATACCAAATCACTAGGACGTACCTTTTTTCCTGGTTTTAAGTCTGTTTTTGGTATTGACTGGCCTTCTGAACCGGCTACGTCTATTATTTTAGACGATAACGAGATAGAATCCATATTAGCTATCCCGAATTTAAAGGAAAGAACCTTTAATCTGGTTTCGTTATATTTGGATGCAATAAAACGCTATATTGAAGATGAGGAATTAGTTATTGATATTTGGTATGTTGTAGTACCCAATACTGTTTTAACACTATGTAGGCCAAAATCTACATCTGGGAAAGCTACGTACAATAAACAGCAGGTTGATTTTTTTAATTCAGGACAACTTTCTCTTTTTCAGGAAGATAATGAAGATATTAGCCAGTATGTCGAAATGTATGAATCTGATTCAGATTTTCACGACCAGCTAAAAGCAAGAGCAATTCATAATAAAATTACATGTCCAATCCAAGTAATGCTTGAATCAACATTACAATTCCGGGCGAAAATTTCTGGTGAAGAATACGAAGATGATATGAAAGCACATTTGGCGTGGACACATTCAAGTTCACTTTATTATAAATTGGGATACTTGCCGTGGAAATTGAATTCAGTGAGAGATGGTGTATGCTATGTAGGACTTGTGTTTAAAAAGCTACAAGATACAAGCAGAAAAAAAGGATATGCTTGTAGCGCCGCCCAAATGTTTCTTGATTCAGGCGATGGGGTTGTTTTTAGAGGTAATATTGGACCGTGGATAAGCAAAAATGAAAAGACTTTTCATTTAGACAGACATTCAGCAAAAGCGTTGTTATCAATAGCTGTTGAAGCATATTATGCAAAACATAAACGCTATCCGAAAGAATTGTTCATTCACGGGCGGACCGCATTTTCTGACGAGGAATGGAGGGGCTTCCAAGATGCGGTGCAAGTTGCTTCTGATATTAACTTGGTGGGTGTAGCGATAAAAGAAAGCAATGGATTTAGATTACTAAAAGACAACTCTGACACCAAATCACAATATGGTGTTTTACGAGGACTATGCTTAATTGTTGATGGGAAAAGCGGATATTTGTGGACAAAAGGCTTTATTCCAAAAACTGAAACAGCAAATCATATGGAGGTTGCATGTCCATTGCATATCGAAGTCAATAGAGGGCAAGCCGACATAAAAGTTGTCATGAAGGATATACTAGCCCTTACGAAGTTGAACTATAACGCTTGTATATATGGGGATGGATTACCAGTAACATTAAGGTTTTCTGATAAAATTGGCAATATTCTTACCGCAATTCCTGATGTGAATTGGGCTGCAAAGCCTTTTAAATACTATATATAGTTTGCCTTTTCTATACGAATCCAGTAACAATTTAAAAAGCCGCTTACCTCATGGCAACTACCATATGCTCAGTGAGTCAGATATTCAATCTAGTCTAGACTCAATAGTGCAACAAATACAGTGGCGAGCTCAACCTCAGCTATCCTTGGCATTGCAGGTAATGGATGCCGTCGCGGTCTACCAACCACAGCTTCTTTCTGCGCCAATGCTGGACAACGTTATGACAGGGCTTAGCTTTTTGGCACAGGAGACGCAAATTAGACGAGGTGATACCAATAAGATCACAGCCTCTAAGGTTGAGCTTCGAAAATTATCCTTACGGTTTATTAACGACATTCAGAATCATTTACCGTCCGGGAAATATGAAGATACAGTCAAGCTTTGGACTGATATTGCCTTGGATTATCAGGAGTTTTCGGAAGTTAGAAATGCTTAAGCAATAAAATTACGCCCTTACAAGGTAACCGCTCAATAACCTCCCGCCTCCCCAAGGCCCCTCAAGTGTGAGATAATAAGCTCAAAATCTGCAATTGCAGAAAATGAGCAAGCTAAAAAACTCACCAGGGAGGTCAGCATAAATGACAGACGCATTGGCAGTACGCAGGGAATACCGCCTGCAAGAGTGGGCGAAGGTCGTGGCGCGGTGCCGGGAGAGCGGGATGAGCAACCGGGAGTTCTGCCGTGAGAACGGGATCCCAGAGAAGACCTTTTACTACCACCTCCGCCAGCTCCGGGAGGCGGCGGTCGATCAGGTGCCGAGGCTGGTGGAGCTTGAGGGCCCGGCGGCTCCAAAGGAGGGGGTGCTGCGCATCCAGTACAGGGGAGCCAGCCTTGAGCTGCCGGAGAACATAGACATGGATGCCTTGGCGGCTCTGCTGAGGTCTATCCAGTCATGTTAGATATGAGCCGGGTCCGGAACTACTACATCGCGGTGGGATACACAGACCTTCGTCGAGGGATCGACAGCTTGGCGGCCATCGTCCAGCTGCAGTACGGGCAGGAGCTGCGTGAGGACAGCCTGTTCCTGTTCTGCGGCCGGCGGACGGACAGGATCAAAGCGCTGTACTGGTCGGGGGACGGATATATCCTGCTGTACAAGCGGTTAAGCAACGGCAATTTTCAGTGGCCGCGCTCTGAGGTGGAGCTGAGGAAGCTGGACGCTAGGGAGTTCCGGTGGCTGATGGAGGGGCTGAAGGTCGAGCAGCCGAAGGCCATCAAAAAGGTTGCGAAAAAGGACTTATTCTGAAGGAAATACTATACAGATCACCGCTTTTGTGGTATAATTAGTACCAGAAAGGCGGTGAGATTTTTGGCAGACACAGAGAGGAACGAGCTCCTTGAGACTATCAAAAATCTCACTGAGCAGCTGGAAAAAGTGACGACCGAAAACGCCGCTCTGCACCGCAAGCTGGAGCGTATGAACGAGCTTCTTTTGAATGCTCAGCAGGCGAGATTCGGACAGTCCAGTGAAAAGAAGAGATACGTACTGCCAGAGTCTGAGCAGCTTCGCATCTTCAACGAGGCGGAGGCGGAGCAGGATGTAAAGGCGCCGGAGCCCACGGAAGAGAGCCTTGTGGCCGCGTATAACAGGAAGCGGAAGCGGACCATGGAGGAGCTCATCAAAGGCCTGCCGGTGAAGGAGACCATCATCAAGATCCCGGAGGATCTGCGGACCTGCGACCGGTGCGGCGGGAAGATGAAGCCCATCGGGAAGAAGCTGGCCTTTCGGGAGCTGGAGGCCATCCCGAAGCGGGTATTCATCAACGAGGTCTACATAGAGACCTACGCCTGCGAGGACTGCGAGAAGGACACGGGCTTTGCGAATGTCATGCGTGCCGTCACACCTGAGAGACTTCTCAAGCACAGCCTGGCGTCGCCCAACACAGTGGCGGATGTGATGACGCAGAAGTATGTGGACGGTATCCCGCTGGCCAGGCAGGAGAAGATCTGGGCGCGGGACGGGATCGAGCTGAGCCGGGGGACGTTGGCCAACTGGGTGATCCAGTGCGCGCAAAGGTGGCTGAAGCCGCTGTACCGGCAGGTGAAGAAGACGCTGCTGGAGAGCCAGGTCATCCACGCGGACGAGACGGTGGTGCAGGTGTTGAAGGAGCCCGGGAAGAAGCCCACCTCCGAGTCGCGCATGTGGGTGTACGCCAGCGGAGAGAGGAGCGCAAAGCCGGTGCGGTACTTTGAGTACCAGCCGGACAGGAGCGGCAA
>CANQBA010000071.1 GCA_947589545.1 uncultured Oscillospiraceae bacterium
CCCTTATAGGAAAACATTGCGCCGTCGTACATCTTTGCATCGCCTGAGCTTAAAATCATAGCGACCTTTTTTAAGTGCTTCGGTTTTTGAGGATAAGCCGCTGCATAGAATCTGTCAATCGCACATTTAAGCTGCCCGGATATGCCATGATAGTAAATTGGTGAGGCAATCACCAGCATTTCCGCTTCTGCAAGTCGGCTGTACACCTCCTGCATGTCATCTTTCTGAACACAGACACCATTGCCTTTTGTATGGCAGTATTCACACGCAAGGCAACCCTTGATGTTCTTTTTACGGATGTCGATCACCGTGGCGTGATGCGCTGCGGTGTTTGCGCCCTCGATAAATGCGTCGATCATTTTTCTTGTATTCCCATTGGGACGGGGACTTCCATTCAGAATCAATATGTTCACGAATTTCACCTCATTTTCAAAAACGGGCGCTGATTCGGGAAAATCAGCGCCCGATCCGTATTTTACTTTAGATATTCTGTAGAGAAACGCTCCAGCTTATCAAGCGGATAAGCTCTTCAGCCAGTTGGCAGCCATATCGACCCACAGAGAGATGTTTGGATTCTTTTGGCTCAGACGCATTTCCCCTTCATTTCTGTAAGATAGCTCGTTTGCAACACTCATACCATGCTCACCGCCGGTGTATAGGTGCAGCTCCACAGGGATTTTCAGTTCGCACATCTTTTCCGCGATCATCAGCGCATTGCGCACCGGCACATATTTGTCCTTCTGGTTATGCCAGACAAATAGAGGGCAGACGTGCTCGCCCACATAGTGGATCATGTCCAGTTGCGGAGGACAGCTTTTGGGGAATTGAGACGCATCGGGATTGACAAATTCCGGGTCGTTCCAGATCGTTCCCGAATTGTCCCAGCAGCCATAAGCGATCACTGCAGCGTCCGGCCGGATGTACGTCGGTTCGACGCCCAACGCCTGCGCGATCTGCGGGTCGTTCCACTGTGTGGCGGACACGCCCGCGAGGCACGCACCTGCGGAAAATCCCATCAGTGCTATCCGATGTGGGTCAATATTCCATGCCTCGGCGTTGTCCCGCACGACCTGAATTGCCTTGGAACACTCGATCAGCACGTCGGGGTATTTGCAGTCATCCCCGACGGTGTACTCCAGCACGAAGGTGTTAAACCCCTTTTGCAGGAAAGTGACCGCCACCGGTTCGCCCTCGTTCGGCGCCAAAAAGGCAAAAGCTCCGCCCGGCAGAACGATGATCGCTCCTCGACCGTTCTCCGTGCCGTATGCGCCGAAATCGTCGTGGATGTAAGTGGTCAGGTATACTTCTTTGTCCTCAAATAGCTTGATTCTCTTGTGGATCATGATCGATCCTCCTCGTCATATAGTGATTTTCATCTCAGATTATCCTGAAAGAACTGCGTGAGCTTGTCAAACGGTATGGCGTTCTTGCCGCCGCCGTCGTACAGATCGGTGTGAACGGCGTCCGGGATAATCAGCAGTTCCTTGTTGTCCGTATACTTGCTGTCCTTTGTCATAGCTGCATAGGCATCTTTGCTGAAATAGCAGGAGTGCGCCTTTTCACCGTGCATAATCAGCACGGCGCTTCTGATCTCATTGCTGTATTTGAGGATCGGCTGATTGAGGAAGGATTCACAGCCGATCACATTCCACCCGCCGTTGGAGTTGAGGCTGCGGGGATGGTAACCACGTTCAGTCTTGTAGTAATCGTAATAATCCTTTACGAAGAACGGCGCATCCTCCGGCAGCGGATCGACTACGCCACCGCCAAGGGAATATTCTCCCGCTTTCAAGTCCGCAAGCCGCTGGGCGCACATGGCCGTCCGCTTCTGATACCGGGCCTCCTCGCTGTCCTCGGCGTCAAAGTAGCCGTTGGCGTTTACTCTCGTCATGTCGTACATGGTGGAGGCGACGGTCGCTTTTACTCTCGTGTCCAGCGCCGCCGTGTTCAGCGCCATTCCACCCCAGCCACAGATACCAATGATGCCGATGCGGTCGGGGTCGGCCTTCTCATGCAGCGACAGAAAATCCACCGCCGCCATAAAGTCCTCGGTATTGATGTCAGGGGACGCCATGTAACGGACATTTCCTCCGCTCTCGCCGGTGAAGGAGGGGTCAAAGGCAACCGTCAGGAATCCTCTTTCCGCCATGGTCTGTGCATACAATCCCGCCGCCTGCTCCTTCACCGCTCCGAAGGGTCCACAGACGGCAATGGCCGGGAGCCTGCCTTCCGCATTTTTCGGCACATACAAATCTGCCGCCAGAGTGATGCCATAGCGGTTCACAAAGGTCACCTTGCTGTGATCGATCTTTTCGCTTTTGGGGAAGGTTTTATCCCATTCCGCCGTCAGTTTCAGTTCTTCTTTTTTCATGATGTCTGCCATCCTTTCATTATTTTATGGATTGTTTTTCGGTCTTCCGTATCAGATAATCCATAAGGTCTACCCGCTTTTGGCTTTCGTGCATCCGGTCAAGCAGACCGCAGCGGCATTGCTTGAGAAATCTTGTCAGTTCGCTCAGGCTGCCCGTTTGCAAAATGCGCTCGGCCTTCTCGATTTCCTCCGCTTTGCATCCCGCGTCGGCCATTCCCGCGAGCAGACTCTCTGTTTGTTCGCTCATTCTCTCACCCTTTCCGAGTCCGACTTTTTTCTGACATCTACAGTATAGCACGTTGACATATCCCTCGCTAATGGTTATAATGAATATCGTGATATTCTTATGGTAAATATCACGATATCGAACGGAGGACACGAATATGGAAATTCGTACTTTAAGATACTTTCTCGCCATTGCAAGAGAAGAAAACATGACAAAAGCTGCAGAGATCCTACACGTTACGCAGCCCACTCTTTCCAAGACGCTGCGGGCATTAGAGGACGAGCTGGGGAAAAAGCTGTTTACACGGCATAGCTTCAGCATTTCTCTAACCGAGGAAGGAATCCTTCTTAGAAAGCGGGCGGAAGATTTAGTTTCGATGGCGGATAAGATCATCGGCGAATTTGTGTCTTTGGACGATATAACCGGCGGAGATATTTATTTTGGGCTGGCTGAGTCATATCAAATTCGTTACCTTGCGCAGGAGATCAAGCGCTTCAAAGAGATTTATCCAGGACTGCGCTATCACATCAGCAGTGGGGATACGGAACAGGTCACAGAAAAGCTGGACAAGGGTATTCTTGACTTTGCCGTGCTTGCGGAGGCGCCGGATACAGCAAAGTATCACTATCTTACTTTCCCGGAGGCGGATGTATGGGGTCTTGTCATACCCGTGGATCACCCTTTGGCGAAAAAAGATAGCATTCTTGTGAATGACGTTACCGGGATGCCGCTGTTTTGCTCGGAGCAAGGGTGGAAACGCGACATCCCACGCTGGGCCGGAGAAAAAATGGACAAGCTGCGTCTGGAGGGTTCCTTTCGCCTGTCCTATAACGCATCCTTGTTTGTCAGAGAGGGCCTGGGGTTCCTGCTGACCTTTGACCATTTGATTGATACGAGTCCGGGAAGCGGACTTGTGTTCCGCCCGCTTTCACCGAAATTGGAGGCAAAGATGTACTTGATTTGGAGAAAATATCAGGCTTTTACGCCTATCGCGGAACGTCTGCTTGCGGAATTGAAAGATAGGCTTGCCTGAGTTTTTATAGTTTAAGGTTTCTATCCTGCTGTTGAATCCTTCATGTGATTATATTGGTATCTTTGGAGAGAATTTCAAGGACAAATGCTCCTGCATAAGCCACTCAAAATAAAGCGCCCGTCTCCGATAAGGCTGACACGTTCCAGCCGCCGGAAACGGGTGTTTAGTCTGTTGTTGTCATGCTTTATAGTAACTCGCTTCGCTCGATACCTTTAGCTAAAGATTCTTTGCCGCCTGTCAGAGCCTGGGGCTCATGTGACGCAACGCAAACGCCGGATTCTCTGCCAAGGAAAATCCGGCGAATTACTTTATGTTCTGTGGACCTTGAGGAAAAACATTTTGAGAAGGCGCATGAAATTATACGAAAAACCACTGTCTAAAATCCGTGCTTTTCACAAAAATTAAGTTTGCGAAAATGGAGAATTTTGATTGTCGCCTAATTTCTTCCGGATTTTGATTCTCCTAATCCCCCAACGGTTTTCAAAAAGACGCAACCCCATTTTCGAAAAAAAGTTCGAAAATGGGGTCGCATTCAGCGGGTTCGGCCCGTGCTTGTCAGTGTGTGGGCTTAGTAGATTTCCAAACGTTCAGCGTCAGAGCGGCGATGCCGACAACGAGAAAGACCGCGCAGGGCAGGAGGCTCGAAAAGCGGCCCGTCCCAGCCAGGGCCCAGAGCCCTTCGGCGGCGGAGACGGCGTTCACCGGGGTGAGGAACCGCAAAAAGTCGATGCCCAAGGCGTAGAGGATCGCCGGAAGGCCCAGAAGGGCGAGATTGATCATATACGCCAGCTCCACGGTGGGACAGCGCTGGCTTATGAACATCACCGTCACAGCCAGCATGGCCAGCATCAGGTATCGCAGGGCGTAGAGGAGGGCCAGAAACTGCCCCATCGTCATACCGGGGAACGGGAACCGCGTAAGCTCGTCAAAATTTCCTATGGGCGCGGCCATGTCCCGGGGCTGGAAGACCCGAACGAGCTCCTGGAACTCCCGCCCGTAGACCACGCCCCAGACGGCGAAGGTCATCAGCAGGACGGTCAGGAGCTTGCGGATGAACACGCCGCGCCTGCCGCGTTTCAGGGAGCGGAGCATGGGGACGACACCGGACTGCCGCTCAAAGGCGCAGACCGGGGCGCAGCAGAGGATGATAAAGACGATGGCGAAGGCCGCATTGAGCCGCTGAAGATCCAGGCTGGTGGGGCCGTACACGCAGTCATAGGGCGCGATGGAATCCACGATCCACGGCGCGTAGCCCCCCTCCCGTGCCCGCTCCCGCAGGGTCTCCACCCGCGCCTCCACCTTGTCCAGTGCCGCAAGGAGCTCGCCGTTGTTATCCGCCTTATCGCGGGCGGAGACGAGGTAGCTGTCAATGTACTCATCCGCCGGGCCCCGCATATCCTGCAAATACGCCCTCACCCACGGATCCTCCGGCTGAGATTCGGAGCGAAAGCGGATGAAGTTCAGCGTCCCGGCCGCCAGAAGGATGAGGAGCAGGATCGGGAGCCCCTTTTGGAAGATGAAGGCCTTGTAAACCTCCCATCCCCCCACGGTGAAGCAGCGGCGGAAGACGTCCAGGCACCGGTTCCACCCGTCCGCCAGCGTCTGGAGGAGGCTGTGTCGCCCCTGGGGACGTCGCAGGTGCTGTAAAAGCACGGCCCAGGTGAGGAAGCTGGCGGTGAACACCGGCAGGGACCCCAGCGCCAGACGCCTGATGCCGATGGGATAGCCGAACAGGTCGATGTTCAGATACTCCGTGTAGAGTTTGGAGATCCGTATGTAGGAGAAGAGGTTAAAATACTTCACTGGGTTAAAGATGCTCTGCACCGGCAGGAACGCGAAAAGGGCATATTCCCCCGCCAACAGCACACACAGAACCGACAGGGAGAACTGCACGCTGGAAAGGGATCCCAGCAGGCACCAGAGCAACAGCCCCACCATAAAGCCGGACGCGGTCCTGATGAGCAGATATTCCCCGATCCACTCCCCGACGGTGATATGACGGGTCAGCGTGCGGAAGCATTCCAGCGACTGGACGCTCCGGCCCAGGTCGCCCCAGCCGCCGGACAGCGCCAGCGAGGCCAGCAGATTGACGCCGTAAAGGAGCGCCGCGCCCCCCGCCGCCACGCACAGCAAAATGGCCGCCCTGTGGATGCCCAGCCGCCAGCGCCCGCCAGAGGTACCCCGAATGACGCCCCAGAGCCCGGCCTTGCGCTCCTCCAGGAAGGCAAACACAAAGAGGATGATGAGGAGAAGATAGAGGTAGTCGGCAAGCTCAAACTCCACCCAGCCCTCCACGGCCCGGTTGGAACCGAACTTCACCTCGACGCCGCGCATCGTCTCGAATTCCGCCGCGGTGCGGAGCAGATTCCGGTTGGCAAAGCTGTTTTTGTCCCCAAAAAGCGTCGTCTGGGACTGGAGGGCCGCCTGCTTTTGGATGCTGTCGATGTAACCCTCAAAGCTTTCTATGTAGGCAAGCTCCTCCCGCAGCTCCTCCACCCGATCCTGGGCCGAAAAGAGGGTGTCCCTTGCCAGCGTGCCGTCAAGCTTGGCGACGGACGCCGCAAGCGCGCTCTCCGCCGCCCACCGTTCCACCTCCTCCTGGGGCATGGTCAGGAAGTCGTCGTTTCCCCAGATGAGCAGGGTGATATAGTTATCCAGACAGTCCGCTTCCGCCGTCAGGAGCCGGTCGACCTCCTCCCGGCTGTGTCCCCGGGTCCGGGCGGCGATTCGGGAATAATATTTCTCGCTCTCGATGAGCCTCGTGATGGCGCCGCGCCCAAAGTAGTCCATGCGGCTCACAAGGAAGAAGGCGGTGGAGAGAAGCACGATTAGCGCCGCCGCGGCCAGCCTTCGGGGATTTGAAAATACACGTTTCCACTCACCCATGTCATTCACCCAGGTAGTAGAGGTACACGTCCTCTAAGTTCAGCCGGTAGGCCACCGGCGTCCAGGTATCCGGGACGGAGGCGATGAGCTCCGCCGGCGGGGCCATGCGCAAAAGCTCCCCCTTCTTCATCAGCAGCACCTCGTCGGCGATGGACTCGATGTCGCTGACGATATGCGTGGCCAGAAGGACGATGCGGTCACGGGCCAGCTCCTTGATGAAATTGCGGATGCGCACCCGCTCCCTGGGGTCAAGTCCGGCGGTGGGCTCGTCCAGGATAAGCACCTGGGGATCCCCCAAAAGCGCCTGGGCCAGCAGGACCCGCTGCTTCATGCCTCCGGAGAAGCCCCCCACCTTTTTGTGGCGCACATTGGAGAGGTTCGTAAGCTCCAGTACCTCATTGACGCCGTTTTTGAGCGTCTTACCCCGGAGACCCTTGAGTCTGCCTATGTACGTGACGAAGCTCTCCGCCGTCATGTGTTCGTAGACACCCTGCTGCTGGGGCATATATCCCAGCTGGGCGCGGAATTTGTCCCCCAGCTCCAGGATATCCGTCCCGTCAAAGGTGATGGAGCCGCCGTCGCGCTTCACATTGTCGGTGATGAGATTCATCATGGTGCTCTTCCCCGCGCCGTTGGCCCCTAAAATGCCGTAGATGCCCGGGGTGAAGGTCACGGTAAGCGTGGAGAGAGCCGTGAGCTTTCCGTAACGTTTGGTGAGATCAGTCAGTTTCAGTTCCATTTTTATACCGCTTTTCTTTATTTAATTGCAAGGACAGGTCCGCCGCTTTTAGAAATGGCCAGAAAGCCTTCCACGTGCTTGTAATAGACGTACCGCTCGTCCTCGCCCATCAGCATGGCTCCGGGAGCGGCGTCAAGAGGGCCGCACTCAAAAAGCAACTCGCCGCTGTAATCATAGAATCGGAGGAACGAGTTCTCCGACAAGGTGGACACGATCACATGGTCCGCTGTAAACCGCGGCCAGGTCTCGGGGACAGGGAACGACCCGGTTTCTTCAACCGTCCCCGTATCAAAGGATAATTTCATGATCCTGGCGGCGAGAGCGTCATCCTCGGACTCCACCACATCGCAGAAGTAGATTCCGTCCCCCGGTACGGGGAAGGGAAAGCACCCGGCATAGAAGCCCACGCTTTCCGGCGTATTCCCGTCTTGCGAATAGAGACGCTCTGCCTTCCTTGTTTTGGAATCCCAACGGTAAAAATCAAGGATTTCAGCTGGTCCCTCCCGCGTCTCCCAGTCCTCATACTCAGTGGAATTGGTAACAATATAGAGGTCGTTTCCCACCGGCCTCAGGGTGCAGTACGACCCGGAGCCGTTCAGGACTGCGCTCATGACCGTAAAGCCGTCGCCGCTGTCCAGGGGCTTGGCATAAACGGTAAAGACGCTCTTACGCTCCCCATCCACCACCGCATCACGCGCTCCCGCCAGATATACATAGCCGCGGTGAATGACCCAGGTGGAATCGCCGCTGATCTGCGTCTGCAGTCCTGGGTCCAGACTTGTGACGCTCTCACGGGCCGTCCCATCCAGCCCCATGCGCATCACATTTTGCCCGTCTTCTATCCAGTAGAGCTTTCCGTCGTAGACCCGCAGTCCCGCCGCCTCACCGCCAATGTACGCGTTGCATGAGCTATCGGTATGCGTACATTCGGGCTTGCCGCACAGGGGGAGAGTGATACCCGTGTCCTTGTCCGTAAACAGCAGGTACCCATGCCCATTAAAGGAGTAGATCGTATCAGCGGTCACACAAAGCCCGCATTGTTCCGTAGAACCGTGCTGAATAAAGGAAATGTCCGCATCGTACTCCGGCAGGAACTCGTCTGTATCGAACATGGGATCGGCCAGATAGCTGCCCTCCGGGAAGACGGTGAAGCCGTCATTATCCCCGGTGTCTCCCTCCGTGGGCCCCTCCGTGGGTTCCCCCGTGGAATCTATGACGGGCCTGCCGCTCCCATCATCCCCGTCCGGAACAAAGTGCTCGCAGCCGGTGAGGACAGCGGCTATCAAGAGCAGAAGCAGGATGAATAAAGCAGTTCTTTTCAATGTAACACCAGCACCTCCCCTCCATCTAACGGTATCGCTGCATAACCGTCCCGAGGAGCGTCGAAATCACCATCGTTCCGATAATAGACGTATTGATTGTCCTCCCCCATCAGCATGGCGCTGGGAGGCGGATTGGTCGGGCCGACTTTGGAGAGGAAATGGCCATTGTAATCGTAAAAAAGATAGCAGCCGTCATCGCTCACAATAATGTGTTTTTCGGTAAACCTGGGCCATGTATCGGAGTCGGGCAGCTCCGCGGTCAGCTCAACCGCCCCCGTTTCAAAGGAGCATTTATAGATCCGGCAGACCACGCTGTCATCCTCCGCATGTTCGATGCAGCAAAAATATAGCCCGTCCCCCGGCACAGGCAGGGGGAAGCAATACTCATAGGTATTTAGGTTCACCGGTGAATTTTCATCCTGGGTATAGAGACGCTCCACCCTACGGGTCTTGGAGTCCCATTTATAATAATTCACATATTTGATGATGCCCTCCCGTTTCTCCGGATCTTTATATGTAAAGGAATACGTCATGATGTAAAGTTCGTTTCCCGCCGGTTTCAAGCCGCAATACTGCGTGCCGCCGCCAGGTCCCGTACCGTCCAGGATAGTAAAGCCCTCGCCGCCATCCAGGGGCTGGGCATAGACGATGAAGGAGCATCCGGTCTGCCCGGCTGTCACTACCGCGTTTCCTCCCGCCACATAGAGATAGCCCCGATGGATGACCCAGGTAGCATCGCCGCTGATCTGCGTCCGCAGGCTTGGATCCAGACTTGTGACGCTCTCATGGGCCGTCCCATCCAGTCCCATGCGCATCACATTTTGCCCGTCTTCTATCCAGTAGAGCTTTCCGTCGTAGACCCGCAGCCCCGCCACCTCACCGCCGATGTACGCGTTGCATGATCTATCGGTATGCGTACATTCGGGCTTGCCGCACAGGGGGAGAGTGATACCCGTGCCCTTGTCAGTAAACAGCAGGTGCCCGTCCCAGTAGAAATAGATCGTATCCTCCGTAACACAAAGCCCCTCCTTTTGCGTGGAGCCGTGCTGGACGAAGTTGATGTCCATATCATAGTCCGGCAAAAATTCGTCCGTGTCGAATTTGGGGTCGGCCAGATAGTTCCCCTCCGGGAAGACTGTGAAGCCGTAAGTCTCCTCCGCGGGGTCAGGCTCCTCCGTGGCCTCCGGCCCGCCGGTGGGAACAGTCCCCTCCTCGGAGGGCGGCATCAGCGGCGGACGGCTCTCTACCCCATCGCTCGGAACAAAGTGCTCGCAGCCGGTGAGAACCAAAAGGAGCATCGAAAACGCCAGCAGCAACGCAAGATTTTGCTTCATATTCATACCTCAAAAACAGGGCGGATCCTCCGGGCATGGTCATCAGAGGCTCCGCCCAAGTTAATTCTTTTGATTTAAGCCGTTAAAGTGCACAGATGCTGTGTGTAGAACACATAGTCGCAAGTACCCTCAATATAGGCGTAAGAGCCTTCACTAAATTCAACTCTGCAAGAGCAGGATGTATCGCCTATTGCTTCGAGGTTACATATATACTCTAGTTTACCGCTCTTTGCGTCTATTCCAGTTACTTCTCCTCTTATGTGTGCGGTTCTGAGAGGATAAAAGCTGTTTTGGATTATAACTTCAAGAGAGGCTTCAACGTCATCCTCATCAATCAACAAGCTCGCTTAATAGGTGCCTTTAAAGCCCGTCTGGTCATCCAATGTCCCAAACTGATAGGCCGCAAAGGCACTGACAGTCAGGGCAGTAAGCACCGCGATGACAATCATGAAGGTGACAAAAAATTAAACTGTTTTTCTCATGTGTTATTTTCCTCTTTATTTTAAATCTTTTTGTAATGAGTCTCCACCGAATTGCAAAAAATGTCTGCGTTTTTACCATCTTCTCACATTTTACTCGTCTTTTGTATTGTTTGCAACACTTTTTATCATCAGCCCATCTGTAATTCCCTCAATGCGTCATTGGAAACACCTCCTTCCCAAATGTTCCTACATAGAGATTGTAAATAGGTGACGCTCCCCTGTAATGGTCTCCCTCTCCTAAGCGCTGACACCTGGCGAGGACGGATAGGCGCATGTCGGTGAAGATAAGTAGAATTAGACGATTTCTCATGAAACGGCCTCCTATTGGTGCATTTATGCGCAAAATCATAACCCCCCCGGTTTACCGGTATGATTTATGTTTTCCGTTCTTGATCTCCGTAAGCGTCTCACTTTGATAGCGCGGCAAGGGAAAAATAATCCTTCAATAATATATTGTAATCATCATTGATTTTTGTTACCAAAAAATCAGTACTGATCAATTATGATGCCCTCGCCGCCGTCCAGCGGCGCGGCAAAGAATACTTCGAGCCATTTATCCTCCTCAATGATCGTACACATGCCGTAGAGATTTTCTTCGTCCATGCCATAAAAGATTTGGAAATAGTATGCGTCCCCCGGGGTCAACCGTTTGACCATCTCCCCCTCGTAGGTATAGAGAAGCATGTCGCGATAGAAAAGCGTGTCGCCGGTCCCGCCGTGCTCCACGATGATATAGTCGCGCGTAAAGAACGGCGCCGTGAAGTAATCCTCCGGCCCTTTATAGAGCTCCATAAACGGCTCCGCCTCTCCCGTCTCAAAGGAGTATTTGTACACGATTTGCCTGAAATCGCGGGGTTCCCCGCAGAGGTCGAAATAGATGCCGTCCCCGGGGATTGGACGGAAGCTGTATCTGGAATACACGGCTCCCTCCGGGGCGTCCGCGCTGTAGAGCAGCTCGCCCTGTCGCGTTTTGGTATCCCAGCGAAGAAGTTCGACGCGATCCTGCAGATCATCCTCCCCGCCTCCCTTTTTCTGGAGAGCCATATTCAGCATGATATACACTTCCCGTCCGACGGGCTTGAGCAGGCAGTTCACCCCGCCTTCCACGAACCGATCCAGCAGGACAAAGGAACCGCCGTCCAGGGATGAAGCATAGATCTTCAGGCGATACCCGGCCACTCCGTTTTCGGCATCATTGGATTCGGTAGTATAATACACATACCCCCGGTGGAACGCGATGCATTGGCTTGAGACAGAAACGGCGCAATTGCGGAGCTTCTCCCGCTCTGTACCGTCCAGGTTCATCCGCATGACCTGGCCGCTGTCTTGCCAATAGAGCTTTCCGTTATAAACGCTCAGGCCAGCGGGACTGAATACATAAGCGTTGCAGTTTTCGTCGTCATGCATACACTCCGGCTTCCCACACAGGGGCAGACTGACACCGGTGGCCTTATCCATGTAGGTGATAAGCCGCGGACTGTCCGCCTGGTGCCCATTTCTAATATAATAAACCGTGGTTTCGGTGCCGCAAAAGTTGTCACCTGTCGACAAACGATGGATAGACGACAGATCAACGTCATAGTCCGGCAGGTATTCGTCCGTGTCAAACATGGGGTCGGCCAGGTAGTCCCCCTCCGGGAAGACGGTAAAGCCGTGATTCTCCTCCGACGGCTCCGCCCCGTCCGTGGCCTCCGGCCCGCCGGTGGGAACAGTCCCCTCCTCGGAGGGCAGCGTCACGGGCGGGCGGCTCTCCGTCCCGTCGTCCGGGGTGAAATGCTCACAGCCAGTAAGGAAGGTAAGGAGCAGGACGGCGGATAACAGCAAAAAGGAAATACGTCGTGTCATAAAAAGACCTCCTGTGAAAAACCGGAAATGCAAACCGTACACCTTATAAATGTAATCTGCGCCGCGTTTTGTCACCGAAAAACCGAAAATTTTATAAAATTTTGTCCCTTTACAAATGTACATATAAATTGTATTATGGAGACATCAACAGCTGGAGGCGGTGGGCGCGGTGACCGAGCGGGACAAATTTTTGACGGAGCTCTTCAGGGTGGAATATACGGATCTTGTGCGGAAAGCCTACCGCCTCACCGGGAGCACGGAGGCGGCGGAGGATCTTCTTCAAGAGGCGTTCCTGCTGGCCACCGTCCGTTATCCGGAGCTTCGGGAACACCCCTCCCCCAGGGCGTGGCTGTCGGTAACGCTCTACCATCTGGCCGGAAACTACTGGCGGCTGGCGGAGAACATCCGGGAAGTGCCGCTGGAGAACATCCTCGCGCTTCCCGCCGGGGAGCTCATAACGCCATTGTCGGAATCGCTCCCGCGGGGATTGACGGAGGAGGAACGGCGGATACTGATTTGGCGGTTCGAGGCGCGGCTCGACTACCGGGACATCTCCTCAAAATTGGGCGTCCCGGTGGGAGCGTGCCGGATGCGGGTGTCCCGGGCAGTGAAAAAATGCGCCAAACTCATGGACTGTGAGAAATTTGCGGGAAAAGGAGGGAAAAAGCGTGGATAACAGAGCGGAGAAGGAGCGCCTTGACAGCATGACCGCCGGGGAGATTGCGGAGGAGATGTCCGCGGTCTGGGGCGGTATGTCGGAGGAGAATTACGAGGACAAGACGATCCGCGCCTATTTGGACGCACTGGACGAAAAAAACCCCATGCCGGAGCTGCCGGGCACGGAGGAGGCTTTGAAAAGATTCAGGGCTGTCCTGACCGGGGATGAGCCGTCCCCCGGGAAGCAGCCCCGCCTGCGGTATGCCCTCCATGTGGCGCTGGCGGCGGCCATCCTTACGGCCCTCCTGCTGGGCGGGGCGCTGGCTGTCCAAGCCATAGAGTATCACCGCTACGGCACGGTGGCTCACTGGACGGAGGAGATCTTCAGCTTCGGATGGATCGGCAAAAGCGAGGCCACGTCCCTTCAACCCGAGGACGGGAATTACCAGGATGTACTGGAGGGTATTTTGGAAAAGGGCAAGGTCGACTCCCTGGGCAACCGGGAATATACGGATCTCCAGGAAGCCATGGACGATCTGGGTATTCGGGATGTCCACGCCCCCGCCTTGCCCGACGGATACGCGCTCCAGAGTCTGTGGGCCGCGGCGGAGCACGAGAACGGGGGATATTTCTGCCTGAACGCCGAATACGTAAGCGCCGCGGGCGACACCGTCAAAATCATGGGCTTGCGCTACTCCCCCTTTTACAGCCATGTCATCACCCGGAACGGGGAGCCCGTGGAGGTCAAATCGATAGGCGGCGTCCGGGTCTATGTGATCCCCACCGCTTCCGGCTGCGCCGCAGCCTGGGTCACGGGGAAATATGAGTGGAATGTCTTCGCGCCGGATAAGGACGCCCTCCTCTCCCTGCTCTCCTCCATGCTGGAGCAATAGCCGCCGCGAACGCGGAGCGCACCGCCAAAAAGCCGTGGGACGTATAATCCCACGGCCTTGTGCTGTCACGTTCTTTCCGCTACTCCCATAGTGGGTCAAAGTGTGAGTCAGCCCGCTTTCCGAGCAGAAAGCGGGCTGGACGATTCGGATAGTCTTCAAAAAGGGAGGGAAAATCAGCGGCTTGAGGAGTATATAGTAATTCTGAAAGGCGGAAAAGTCAAGCTATCAATATTTTAGGCACAGTATGCAAAATAAGCTTTTTCCTCTGCCATACACCTGTCGTGATAAAGGAAAATCAATCTTCGTCATCAATTCTCCCGATTGGCCGCTTCCAGCTCCCGGCGCAGTCCTTGCAATACCTCAGCACCGCCTCCGTGTGCTCCTGAAGCTTGCGCAGGACCCTGCGATCTTTATCGTCCATAGATCGGCACCCCGCTTTCACGAATCTCACGGTCGATTCTGGAACCGCTGTCGATTTGCCTGATGTCCAACAAATCTACGGGGGTCTCCAGAGATGAGGCCACGTCCTCCAAAAGCCCAAAAAACGCCAAGCCGCGAAGCCCGCTGTCCACAAGGATGTCCACATCACTGCGCGGCGTCGCGGTTCCTTTCGCGTATGAGCCGAAAAGCACAGCCTGTCTTACGCCGTTCCGCTCGAAAATAGGCGTCAGGAGCTCCTTCAGCTCAGGAACGGTATAAACCTTATTCCTCTGCCGTACACCATCAACCATGCCCCCTCAAATTTTGCAGGGAACCCCCTGCAATTTTCGGAAGGGGAATAGTATTAACAAGACGAAAGCTAACAAGTATAAAGCCCTTCCAAAAGTCTTCAGCGCACGCGCTTTCTCCGTTTTGCCAAAACGGTTTCTCTCGACTTTTCTGCCCCTCTGCGGTATTGTGTGTTGCCGAGGAGGAGTGAAAATGGAGAATCTAATTACCGAACTGTATTACGGCAACATCCGCCCGGTCGAACAAATGGGCGGGCTCACAGGGGAAGCGGCGGCCATCATGAAGCGGGTGCACGAGAACGAGGACAAGCTGGAAGCAAGCCTCAACAATCAGGAGAAAGAATTGTTCCGCGCGATCCAAGATGATCGGCTCGATGCCGCCAGCATCATTGAGGAAAACCGCTTCCGCGAAGCCTTCACTCTTGGGGCGAGATTGATGGTCGAAATTCTCACAGGAAGCCCTCAATAATTGCGGGAGTTCCCGCAAAAGGCAAAATGCGTGGTCGGCTGTTTTCCGGCAAGGTAGTTATACCACAAGGAGCTCAAACCGTCAACAGGCTTAACAACGCCGTGCACGGTGACAGCATTTACTTTTTCGGGTCAATATCAATATGATATTATGTCGCCTGAGGGGAAGGTTGACATGGAAAAGATCATCGAAAAGCCGGA
>CANQBA010000072.1 GCA_947589545.1 uncultured Oscillospiraceae bacterium
ATATTCATCGGAAAGATCTACACCATCCTTGATCTCGGCGTTAACCGCCGGAGGATCCACTACGGTACCGACATCGCTATCGCCGCCGGCAAGCGCGAAGGTCACATTGACGGTCACGTCCCCGGCAGGCATGGTGAAGGTGTACTCCCCCTCCGTCTCAGAAGATGTAACATTAACCGATTCTTCCCCGGCCATAACGGCCACGTCGGCGATTTCGTAGCCCTCCGCCGGGGTGACGGTGACGGTCACGGTTTCTCCGTCGAAGGCGGGAATGGGCTTGGCCTCAACCTCGCCGCCGGCAGAGGCGATATTCACATTATAGAGCCGATGCTCGGTTCCTGTTTCGATATCCGTGTATCTGCCGCCGGTCTTGCGGGCTTCTTCTCGAACCGCCGCCTCGTCTGTCTCGGCTGTGTAGCTGTACGGCGTCTTATAGCCCGGCGTGCCGTTGAAAAGCTCATAGTTCAGGCTGTCGACCACATATCCCATCACGGTTTTGGAATACTCTCCGCCGGAGACGGCGGGATCGGCGTTCGTGACGCCCTCGATAACATAGAGGGGATCCATATCCTCCGCGGCCTGCATCGTGCCGTCGGAAATCTTGATGATAGGATAAGGTTCCTCAGAAGTGCCCGGTCTTTCGTTGCGGATAACGGCGATCACACGGGCGTTTTCGCTCACGAACGTGCCGCCGGTGATCTCCACCTCGATATGGCCGTAATAATTGTTGGCGCCGCCGGCCTCTCCCTCCGCGTCCACAACAATCACGGAGCCGTCGGTTTCGATACCGCTGCTGGTCAATTCCTCGGGGAACTCGGCCAACTTGCCCTTGCTTGTAAAGGTGCCGCCGGAGATCGTCAGCTTGCCGCTCTTGATCCCGAACAGGCTGCTGCCTTCGTTATCGTTCGTCTCAAAGACGCCGCCGCTGATGGTGGTCGAGCCTTGCTGAGGCTGATAGACAGCAATATTCACATCGGTGATGGAGGCGTCGCCGGAGATCTCGACCTTTGTTTCCTGATTGCCGGCAGAGCCTCTGCCGCTGATGGCGCAAACGCAGTTTGTGATCGAGCCGCCGGTCATGGTAAACTCGCCCTTTTTTTCAATTTGCAGACCGTAAGAGCAATTGGTAATAGTACCGCCGGACATGGTGAAATACGATGTAAACGGCTCGTGAACGCCGACTCCGCCGTTCCCGTCGATGATACCGTCCTTGAAATTGAGCGTACCTCCGGACACAATATCAACACCGTAGCTGGTGCCGCCCGCTGCTGTGGTCGTGGCAGAAATCTCCGCTCCGTCAATCGTCGTAGTTTCGAATCCGGCCGTAACAGCTGTGACCGTTTTATACTCCCCGGAGACTGAGACCTTGGTGTTTTTCCCCAAAGTAAGCGCTCCGGAGTTAACTATTGCAGAAAGTTCACCATCGCCAGCCTCATCAGCGGTAATCGTGATATCGCAGTTTTCAACGCTCAATGTAGCGTCCACACTTACCTGGATGACCCGTGTTTTGCCTGTGATTTTCCCGTTCACAATGGCAAGGCTATTTGCTTTATCTAGAGTTATTGTATTGCTGCCCAAATTCAGCGTAAACCCGTTCAGGTCGAGCGTTCCGTTGAAGCTCAGAGTAACTCCACTTGTGACGGTCACGTCCTTCAAAAGGGTAACAGTGACATTGTTTTTCTGCTTATTCGCCGCAGTGATTGCCTCGGCCAGGGTCTTGTAGGTGTAACCGATACGAGCCTCTCCCTCGACAACAAGCTCTCCCTCGACGCCCTTGGGAAGCTCGGTGCCGTAGTAGACCTTGCCGTCTTTCTCAAGCTTGCCGGGGTAACACTGCCAGGCATCCTCCACATGACCGCCGACGAGGGGAATATCTTCCTCTTGGGGGAGAGCCAAGGATACGATGTCGATATTATACCCATCCTCCAGATTTCCGAGAAGGGTACCAACCGTGGTGTTTTCACCCGTAACGCTGAGACTGCCATTACCGGTTGTGTTCGTGATGGTGATTTTTGTGTCTGAACCGGCAGCATAACCATCACTGTAGCCAAGAATGAGCGCCGCGCGTGAGGCAGCAGTGTCGTCGGAGGAAACGGTAATGTCTCCATCTTGGGCGCAGTCGGTAATATCCAACATATAATAATTGCTCCGTCCAATCAGTCCTCCTACTCGGACGGTCCCTGTGCCGGTACGGGTGGCGGTAATATCGCCGGTATTTGTGCAGTTAATCAGTTCAAAGGGGCTGCCGCCCTGCACGGTGGAAAGCAGACCGCCCACATTGCCGCTCGCGCCGCCAATGGACTCAATAGCGCCGGTGTTGTCGCAATCCGTCATGCTGACCTTGCCCTGCGCGTAGCAGACGATGCCGCCGACGTGGTTTTCGCTATTTTTATTGTTCGTCACGCTGATCTTCCCGTTGTTATCGCAGTTGACAAGCCTAACGCCGCAGTTGTTGTTGCCAATGATGCCAGCGCCTTTGGTGCCGTCTTCGGTGATGATCTCGGCGTTGTTGACGCAGTTTTCAAAGGTGGCACACAGATTCGAAGCATTCCCGCTCCCTCCCTCCACCTTCAGGGCAAAGCCGGCGGCATAATCCTGCTCGCTGACGATTTTTCCGGAAACAGTAATCCCCGAAACAGCTGTCAGCGTATCCGCTCCTGTGCAGTCTATGTACCCCACAACGCCGCCCACGCGGTGGCTGGTGCGGAGGTCTACACTTTCAAGGTTGAAGTCCTTGATGGTGGCATTCTTCACATAGCCGAAAAAGCCGCTGTAATAGAACGCATCTCCGCTCGACGTCTCTATGTCAAACTTCATCCCCGTAATCGTATTCTTCCCGCCGTCGAAGGTGCCCATAAAGTAATGGCTGCTGTCCCCGATGGGCGTCCACTCCTTGCCGGAGAGGTTGATGGGGCCGCCCAGCTTGACGGTCTTGCCCTCAAAGGTGTTGCCGTCGTTGACCAGCTTCGCCAGACCGGCCAGTTGTTCGGCGGTGGTGAGGGTATATTCCTCCTTATCTTCATCCGCTGTATACCAGCTGACATCGGCGTTACCGTCCCAGGTGTCCGTCCCATCCGCCGCAAAGGCCATTCCGGGCATCAGGGCCGCAACCATGGCGATCGCCAGCAGGACGGATAGGAGCTTGTAAAAACGTCCTTGCATATGCTAACCTCCTGTTTTAAAATGTGTACTTTTTCAAACTCGCCTGTCGAATTTGAAAACAGTTTTATTATATATTGTCCTGGCCGCTTTTGCAAGAAAAAAATACGTATAAATGTAAGGAAAGATGTGTTTGGAAAAGTACACTTTTTCAAACAAATTTTCCCGCGTTTTTCGATTTTAAAAAGCGTCTCGGCTTTTGCCGGGGCCCTCAGACTGTAGACAAACCCGCCCCCAATTGGGGGCGGGTTTGTCTACAGTCTGAGGGGAAACCTGATGGCTCCCTTCAAGCTCCACTCTCTCCGACAGACTTGGACTGATGCAGAATAGGATTTCTAAATACCACGCGCTCTCCGCCGCATCGGAGAACGGCAGAATGAAGTCAACGTATTTGGCCCCGTCCATGTTCCAGAGGGACTTGACCGCCTCCGCGCGGGTGGTGAGGCCGTTGGGGTCAAAGGCGGCGGCGCTCTTGCCGGTCATGACCCCGTTCTCCCAGGCCCAGCTGACGGTGTCCCAGAACCAGTCGTCACGGTCAACGTCCGTAAAGGTCATCGTCGGGACGGTGAAGGAAAATTTGCAGTAGCCGGTTCTGGTGGTCACGGTGCCGGAGCCGGAGTAGTTGTTCATGTAGACCGGCGTGTCGCACTCGGCCAGGGAGACGGCGTGGGCCCCCTTGGGGATGGTGATGTTCAGCTTTCCGTTAGCATCCGTGGTGTACGCCTTTGCCGCGCCGCCGTCAACGGAGGCGTGGACAGGGACGCCGGGCGCCGGGTCGCCGCTCAGATCCACCACGGGGATGGAGACGGCGTACTCCGCCGGGGACAGGTCGTTGGCGTAGAGGATGCGGTTTTGGGTGACGGGGTAATTGAGGGGCTTGGTGTTGCCGCCGTGAGCTCCAGGAGGTAGTCGCGGATGATGGCGTCCTCCCCGCCCAGCTCCCCCAGCTGCTCCCCGTCCGCGATCCCGGTCACGGAGCTGGCCACGTAGCCGTTGGTGGCCAGGAGGATCGCTGTGGCGCTGTCGCTTCTGTCAAGCTTTGTGCCGTCGTCCAGGACGCCGCCGGTCACCTTTGAGCCGCTCTCCCCCGCCGGGTCGTAGGTATAGGTAAAGCTGCTGATCTGGAGGAAGCTGCCGCTGACCTTGGTGCGCAGGAGAAGTCCCGTGCCGGAGGCGGCCACCGTGCCGCCGGAGAAGGTGAGGGTCAGATGGCCCAGAGCGGCCAGCTGCGTCCCGACCCGTACCACGGGCACGGACTTGCCGCCCCGCTCATAGGGCGTCCCGTCCTCCAGGGTGTGGCTGTGGCCGTCCACAACGGCGGTCACCAGCGCCAGCTCCTTATCTGAGAGCCCGTCCAAAAGCGCCTTGGAGGTGGTGGTCACGGCCGCGTCGCTGTTCCCCAGGTGGCAGACAAGGACAATGGCGTCGGCCTTCCCCTCCAGTGCCGCCAGCTCCCGCTTGACGGCGGCGATCTCATTTTCAAACGTCACGCCCTCAAGTCCCGCGGGGTTGGCGTTGGAGAGGGTGTTCACCATGGTCACGCCGATAAAGGCAATCTTCAGGCCCTGGCGCTCCACGCCGAAATCGAACTCGTGGTTCCCGGCGGTTATCACTTCGTAGCCCGCGGCGTTCATCAGGGCGATCACGTCCCGGCCCTCGCTGATGGTGGCGAAGGACGCGCCCTGGGTGGCATCTCCGGCGTCCACCAGGATGGAGTTGCTTCCGGCGGCGGCGATGGCCGCCGCCTGCTCAAGGCCGATGGCCGCGTCACTGGCCTCCACGACGCCGTGGATGTCGTTGGTGGTGAAGACGTCCACCGTCACCACCGCGTCCGTCACCAGCGCCATTCCGGGCAAGAGCGCCAGGATCAGCGCCAGACACAAAAAAATACCGCTTTTTGAAAAATGTTTTACATGTCCTCTATGGCCTCCGATGATCTTATCCGGGTCGTTCCCCTGAATATCCAGTCCGTCCGCTTTGATAAAAAGGTAGTACAGCGCCGGCAATTTTTTGGATACTGTAGACAATGTATTTCCAGAAGGAGGGCTTGACCATGAACGATACCGGAAAATGCCTCCTGGGAGGGGCGCCAGTTGAACAGGAGGACGCCCCGGAGAGGGTCGCCGGGGCGGCGCGGTATTCAATAAGCCGGTTCATGACCCGCCGATGCTACTCTTGGCCCATGTGCGGGCATGATCATGAGCGGCAGCAACAGCTTTCCCGAGAGGGTACGGCGGCACGGATACGGACGCCGGTTCCGGGCCGGGGGAACAATCTAACAGGAGAAACAGCAATGACAACAGAAGAAGAGAAAAACCTGTGGGAAACCCCTGAGCAGAAGAACGCGGTCCTGGAAGACGACGCTCTGGAGGGCGTCTCCGGAGGAGTAAACTTCTTTAACAAAACGGTACAGGAAGAACTGGCCTGGATGAACGATACCAAAAACAAGGACAGGGAGCCATAATCATGGACGAGGAAAAACCATCAGCGAACAGAAGCTTAATAAGACGGCCGGCGAAGCCTGGGCGGCGGGCCGGCGGACAGCCGCTGTAAGCGCCGGACGTGAGAAGAAGCGGCGCGTCCCCCGGTAAGGCAGGGGGAACAGAGGGAAGGGGAGAACGGAAATGAAAACACGTTCCAGATGGCGGTATTTGTTCGGCGCGGCTGTGATAACGGTGGCGGCGGCGCTGATCCTCGCCGTATTCTCCCTTCTCAGCGTGACGGCAAAGACGAATCTGTCCCTGGGCGAAACCCGGGAGAAGCGCTTCGGCTGGCGCTATGAGGTGTTGACGGACGAGGGCGCGCGCCCCTATGTGCCCGTTTTTGAAGACTGGTACTTCCAGCTGCCGGAGGACACCCGGGCCGTGCGCATCACCCGCGTTATGACGGAGGATATCCCCTAGGCGGAGCTTTGGTGGATGAGCTATCAGGACGGCGTGGAGGTGGCCCTGGACGGGTTTCGGCTCTATACCGATTTCCCCGGGCTTCCGAGGGACGCTGACGGCTTCGTCCATCCGGGCGAGATCCAGTGGGATCGTATCTGGCATCAGCAGAGCGAGACGGTGCGCTCCACGCGCATGACCCTGCCAGCGGACTATGCGGGCAGGGAGCTCTCCGTCACCACCTACTTCCGGGAGGGGTACGGCCTGTGACCGGAGTATCCCTACATCGGCGGGGCGGACACGACGGTGGCGGCCTCTACCCTCGTCACCTCGGTGCGGTACAACGCCGTCATGACCCTCTACGCGCTGTTGGCGCTGCTGATGGCGGGGGTGTTCCTGGTGGAGGTGTACAACGGCACCGGGGACGGCCGGACGCTGCTGTTGGGCCTATACTTCCTGCTGCTCTTTTTGAAGGAGGCCTACGGCTCCGTCGCCGTGTATTACAGCGTGCTCACCGCATAGCTCGACCTGCGGTTTTTGAGCGCGGTGTATATGGCGCCGCTGTATCTCTATCTGGTTCTGCGAATGAAGAGCCGGCGGCGCTGGCCGTCGACGGCCTTCGGTGGAAGGGACGCGCCAAGCAGGAGAAAAAGCGCCTTTTCATATACGGGCTCATCGCCGCCGGACTGACGGCGGTCTATGTGTCGAACAGGATCCGGGCCTGGGGCGGCGACATCGCCGGCTATTTCCGGGATGAGCTGTGGCTGGGCCTGCAGGTGGGCAACTGCTGGCCCTGTCCGCCATTCTGGCCAACGGGGACACGGCGCGGGCGCGGCGGTACGTGGACGCCGTGGCCAAGGATCTGGCCCAGGTTCCCGGCGGGCGCTACAGTCGGAATATCCTGGTGGACATGATCGCCGGGAGCTTTTTGGATCAGGCGGCCTCCCAGGGCATCCGCGTGGAACAGCACCTGAATGTCCCCGAAACGCTGAACATCGCCGACGAGGATCTGAGCGTGTTTATATGCAATATGCTGCAAAACGCCCTGGAGGCCTGTGAGCGGATGGCCCCGGAGCGAGAGCGGTATATTTGGGTGGATATGCACCTTCGGGGAAATTTCCTCTGCGAGCAGTGCGTCAACAGCCGCCCCGAGGGGGAGGAGCCTGAGGCACGGGAGGGCCACGGCTACGGCCTTGCCGCCATGCGGGCCGTGGCGGAAAAATACAACAGCGCCCTGCTCATAGAGCGGACGCCGAACAGTTTTTCTGTGACAAGCGATTTCTGCTTGGAGAAATTATAGAATAAAAAACCTCGATTCAATATTTTTTCCGGCGGCATCTGCACGTGGGTATAGGGAAACATTGTGAACCTACCTAACTGAATAATGTTTTTCTTGCAGGAGCCTGTGGTTATGCACAGGCTCCTGCGATTTGTGTCATGCTATTTCCAGCTCAGCGACCTGTATGAGAATATCCTCCAGCTCCTGGCGCATGTCGTCGAGAATGCCGATGTCCCGGTAGTGAATGACGATCTCCTGTGGGGCGCTGCGAGAATACTTCTTGGCGCGCTCGCCGACCTCGATGCGCTTGATGAAGGTATGGAGAAGCTCCGGGGTCAGTTCGTCTATTTCTGTGTACTTGTGGGCGTTCTCCAGGAAGCGGTCAAAGTTGGAGGTGGAGTCTTTCAATTCTTGTAAGCGGGCAATCAGATCTGGAAGGGCGGTTTTGTTGCTCTCCTGCTCCGAGATGTACTCGTTGGAGAGTATCCTGTACTGCTCATCCGGAATCCTGCCAAGGACGTTGTCCTCGTAGAGGCGCTTGAACGGGGACATGAGCTCGCTTTGACGCTTGGTCATGGCGGAGATTTGTTTTTCCAGTGACCGCATTTCTTTCTGGGCCTCTTTGGTGCGCTTCATGCCGATGTATTCCGCGAACCTGCGCTCGTTCTGTCTTGCGAAGTGGGTGACGCGGCGGAGGTCGTCAAGGACAATGGCGTAGAGGTCTTCTTCCAGGATGCCGTGAACCGAGCAGGTGGTTTTGCTGTTCTTGCGGTAATTGGAGCATATGAACCGGGCTTTGGCCTCCTTCTTTCCGTGGGTCCGGTGGTACGTCATCACTGCCCCGCAATCCATGCAGTAGACGAGGCCGGAGAAAAGGCTTGGCTCCTCGAATCTGGTGTATCTCCGTTTGTGTCTGCGATTGTCCTGCACGATCTCCCATGTCTGTCTGTCGATGAGCGGCTCATGAGTTCCCTCAAAGCGGAACTGCTCGGACTCCGGACGGTCGATGCGCTTCTTGTTCTTGTACGAGATGGTCGTTGTTTTCATGTTGACCGTCACGCCCAGGTACGTCTCGTTTTCCAGAATCCGCGAGATCGTAGTCGCCGACCACGCGAAGGGGCGGGAAGTGTCGAGGCCGGTGAGCTTCACGCCGTACTTTTCGTAGCAGTAATAGGACGGCGTGGGAATTTGATCCGCTTCGAGCTGCTGCGCGATTTTTGATGGGCCCATGCCATCAGCGCAGAGGGCGAAGATGCGTTTGACCACCGGAGCCGCGTTTGGGTCTGGTACAAGATGCCGTTTGGGGTCGTCCGGGTCTTTCGTGTAGCCATAGTTTGGGCGTGATGCGATCCTCGCGCCAGTCTCAGCCTTGATTTTTACCGATGAACGTCCTTTTTGGCTGGTGTCCTTGGCGTACATCTCGTTGATGTTATTCCTGAACGGCGTGAAGTCGTTGGAGGATTCCAAGAGGCTGTCCACACCGTCGTTCACCGCTATGAACCGCACGCCGTAGCTGGGGAAGACCAATTCGGTGTACTGGCCAACCTGCAGGTACTCCCTGCCAAGGCGGGACATATCCTTGACAATCAGCGTACTTACCTGCTCCGATTCTATGAGCTCCATGACCTCCTGCCAGCCAGGGCGGTTGAAGTTGGTGCCGGTGTAACCGTCGTCGTAGATGAAGCGCGTATTTGTGAAACCTTTGTCGGCGGCGTACTTTTCAAGGAGCAATCTCTGATTCTGGATGCTGTTGGAGTCGTCCTCCTTACCGCTTCGCTTCTGCATATCCTCCTGGCTCAGTCGGCCGTAGAGGATGGTGTTTTTTTCTTTTTCTTGGCTTGCCATATTTCCTCCCTTCCGGGCAAGCCGGTACGGCAGTACAACAATACCGCAGGGCTTGCCCGAAGTCTATACTTTTTCAAACTTTTTTGAGATCGCTGTCTATGACGTGAAAGAGGCTTTCGGTCGGCGTGTGCTTTGCCCCCGCCTCGAAGACGGAGCGGATGCGGAAGAGTCTGCCGCCGATGTACATTGCCCGGTGGATTTGGGACTCACCGTTGGCGCTCTCGGAAAACTTGGTGTTGAGGAAGGTGGGCATCACCTTGTTGTCACCGCCGAATCGTCCTCCGACAATCTCTCCGGGTTTATAGCCGCCGAGCATACCGGTGGCTTGGTATTCTTCAAAATCCGTCAATGAAAATTCCTCCTTAGTACATTTGTTGTGACCACGTAGGTTTCTCGTCCTCATGGTCGTCGGGCTTGTGGCCCATGGCAATTTTCTTTCTCCGAGTTTCTTTGAGTGCCTTGGAGTCCACGTGTTGACGCATAGTCGTGGCGTCGCGGACGGGACCGGTGTCGGAGAGAGCGGCCACGGTCACAGCAGTCGAGATAAGAGCGTCAGCAACAGTGTCGAGAGTGAGGACGCTATCGCCGTCAGGATGATTGAGACTTTCGCGGTATGCGTTAAGCTGCGCACGCACTTCCTCGAAGCTCTCTCCACGTTTTCGATGCTCGTAGTATTGCTCTCGCACAGCTTCCCAACCTGTTGTTGCAGAACCTGTATGCGGTTGTTCAGGCTGTCTGTCTGGTTTAGGATCGTCTCCGCGTCCTCGGTGGTCATCAGCGTCGTGAGCGTTTCTTCTATCCTTGCTTGACGCTGGAGCAGACCATTGAGGAGCGTCAGCACTTCCACCTGACCGGATCTGTTCAGAGCCTTCAGCTCCTCGTTGGAGAGCCTCCTGTCGGATTGCGAATTCATGTTCCATGTTCTCCTTTAAATATTTAGTTTCGTGTAACTTGTTATCCCGGCACCGTTGATCTTCCGGTGTGGTGTAGGTGATGTACTTTCTCTCGTCCGTCCACTTGACCTCATAGCCCACGCTGCGCATCAGATCAATGAACTCATCCTTGCTTCCGGCGTAGGCCATGCACAGGTCGATGGTGGACATCAGCGCGAACTTCCAGCTCAGGCTTTTCTCGGCAATGCGGTATTCGCGGGAAGACATAGGCTTCTCCTTCTTCTCCCGTGGCGGCTCGAACACCGGCAGGCCAAGCTCGGCGCAGATCTGGTCATTGACCATTTTCAACTGCTGTATCGTGTCGCCGTCCACGTGGAGCTTGCGGCCCGTCTCGAAGTTGACGCTGTTGATGATGAGGTGGGAGTGGACGTGCTCCCTGTCGGTGTGAGTGCAGACCAGCACCTCGTGATCCTTGAACTGCTCCGCTAGCTTGAGCGCGGCGGCGTGAGCCTTGTCCGGGGCCACCTCCGCGCCGCTGGGGAAGCTCTGGACCAGGTGGTAGAACATCCTGCCGCCGTCCTTGTGGTAGAGGAGCTTGGTGTTAAGGAAGTCATCGTATGCTGACTGCGCCTGACAGTTGACGCCGGTGACGAGTTGCCGGTCCTGCCACTGGGTCTTTGCCTTCTGGGCCACGTACTTCATCACCGACCTTATGCACCCGCGTGACTGACTGCTCTTTGAGCGGCTGGAGTAGTTGACGAAGTTGACTATTGCCAAGAGCGTCACCTGCCCTCCTGCATTTCACGGAGGGCGCGGCCAATTTCCGAGAGCGACTGTTGTACTCCGTCGAGGTTCACCGCGTTGAGCTTACCCATGTTGCAGAGCATCGCCAGCTGGTTGACGTTGTTTCCGATGCGTCGCAGCTCCGTCAGTACATCCTAGAGCCCGTCCATGACCACCACCTGCTGACCGAGACAGCACTGGGTGACGTAGTCACTCTGAGAGAGGTGGGCTTTCTTGGCCTCGGCCCGGATGATGTCCAGCTCAAGTTTGGAGAGTCGGATGCTAAGAGTCGTGTCCTTTTTCATCTTTCACCTCCGTCATAGTGGGTGCGGGCTTCTGCCCGCAAATGCGTTTGGCGGGGCGCCGGGCAGGGCCCGGTGTACAGACAAACGCGATGCTTGCCTCTCCCAAGGGGAGAGTTTTTCCTCTGCCGTAACCACAGCCCGAAAAGCAGAAAGAGCGGCTTTTCAATTTGGGCGACACTGGCGCTGTGTTGGCCCTTAGAGCAGAGTGGTGTCACGATGCCACCTCCCGGAGCCTGTTCGCACACAGGCGAATGCGTGGCCTCACAGCGGGTCGTGTGACGGTTCCGGGAGCAGTCATTCGTAACCGTCATACCAAAACCTCAGTGTTTCCAACGGGGTTCGCCTCCTGTGACGATTTGCGCTCCCCACGCGTCGTAACCGTCATACCGTCACCGTCACGCCAGCGCAGAGAGATGAGACGCTGCTTGCCCGTGCGGGACGGTGAGAAGGATACGCCGGCTTTCATCAGCTCCTGACGGTAGCGGCCTATCTTCCGCGTGAGAATGTTTGGCTGTAGGTCCAGGCCCAGACGTTCTGTGAGCTCCGACGCGGTACCCTCGAAGGACAGCGCAGACCTCACGAACTCCACCACCGCCAACATGACCGGCTCCTTGTTGAGGTCGTCTGTCAACGCTGTGTCGCAGCTGACCAGCACCCACTCGCCCAGCTCCTCGTCGCGTGTCAGGGTGAGTGTCTTTTCCTCGATGTCCCGGCCACGGACAAAGAGGTTGGCCTCACTCTCTCCGGGGCTCTCCCGGCACAGCACATAGCTCCCGTCGGCGGCGCCCACCAGTCCCGTGGTGCCGCTGATCATCACGTGAGGGTCGCTGGCCTCGCGCTTTCGTAGGTGGTGGACCAGCACGATGGCAAGGTCCAGCTCGTCGGCGATTCGCTTGAGCAGGCTGATGTCCTGGTAATCGCTGGCGTAGAGGTTGCTGTCGTTGCTGTTCCCTCGAACCCTTTGGAGCGTGTCGATGATGATCAGGTTCGTGTCGCTGTGCTCCCTCACGAAATCCGTGAGCTGTTCGCAGAGGCCGTCGGCGAGGGACTTGGACAGCGTGGCCAGATGCAGAGAGCCGGGCGGCTCGTCCGTCAGCTGTGACAGCCGCTGTTGGAGCCTTGGGTAGTTGTCCTCCAGGCAGAGAGACAGGACGGTGCCGCGCTCTGTCTCCAGTCCCCACAGGGGTTTGCCCGATGACACGGCAACGGCCAGCTGGAGCAGCAGCCAGCTCTTGCCGACCTTCGGCGGGCCCGCGAAGACATGGAGGCCACGCGGTAGCAGTCCCTCCACCACAAAGCGCACGGGCCGCAGATCCATCCCGTAGAGTTCCTTTGCGGTGACTGTGTTCAGGTGTTCGATGTTTGCTGTTTTCATTTTGATCCTCCAAGAAAAAAAGTAAGAACGGGCATCCGCGGCGCTCGTCCTCCTACTTGTATTATTCTTGGAAAAGTGATAAAATGTGAAATTGGCAAGACACCGCGATTTTACTTTTGCGACAGAGGTGACGGATCATGCCCATGGGAACCAACCAGACCAACAATATTGTTCACGCGACGCTCGATGTCTGGGAGGATATTGTATACTACAACGCGAAAAGCTACCCTGCCGGATACTTCGCCACGGAGATACTGAACATTCCTTTCGAGCGCCAGAAGGAGCTTTGCAACTACGGGAACCGGCTCACGATCCTGTTCAACGAATTCATGGTCGAGTGTCTGATACCCGAATCGAAGAACAGGGACAGGGTTCTGTCCATGCTGAAAGACGAGGCGATGAGCACCTACCGGGAACTCAGGAAACACCTTCCCTTTTCTCTCATCCCGGAGGAGCTGGATATGCGGGCGATGGAGATGATCTTCACGCCTGAGTATCTTCAGGCCGTAGCTGCTGACAGGGAAAAATCCGATTTCTTTGTTTCCATCGTGGAGGGGCTATACAGTCTGCCCTTCATCATCAACACCTTTGGGATCGTCGTGACCCATCTCGCCGACCACTACTTGAGCGCCCTGAAGAAACGGGACGTGAACCATTTCGCCGTGGCGGTACATGACTGCTTCAACAGTGAGGAAGTGAAAGAGGCCATCAAGGAGAGCGCGGATGTGAGCGCCGTACCGATGACCCTGACACCAACACTTCGCTTCTCATATAATTTTGCCCGCGATCCGAAGAATGAAAAAGAGATGGTGTTCGTCCGGCGAGTCATCTTTGACAGCTACATGGACTTCTTTGTCTACGACCTCATCAACGGACTGAGCCACGGCCACGCGCCCAGCAAGTGTCAGTGCTGTGGGAGGTACTTCCTCACCACCACGGGACACTCGCCGAAATACTGCGACGGAATGGCTCCGCAGAATCCGACCATGACCTGCCGCCAGTACGGAGCGAGGCAGGGACAGAAGGAGGACAACCCGGATCACCCCATCTACCGGCTGTTCTCCACCCGCACCAACACCATCCGCAAGCACGCCGAGCGGAAGAAGATAGACGCTGAGACAAGAGCGGCGGCGCTGGAGCTGGCACGGGAGTACAGGGACAAGGCGCTTATGGACAGGGAGTACTTCCTCAACAGCTACGCCGGGGATATGGAGCTTGAACACATTTACGCCGAGGTAAAGAAGCGGCTCGGTTGAGATTGGAGGTGCGGTCAATGGATGCGGAACTTCTCATAAAAGAAAATATGGGACGCCTCACCTTGGCCGCGCGGAAGCTCAGCCGGAATTTTGGCGTCCCAGATATGTTGGATGATTTGATTCAGGAGGGGTCACTGGCGCTGGTGGAGGCGGCGGAGAGATATGACACGTCGAGTGATGCATCCTTTGACGTTTACTCTGACAGAATCATCAAGTCAGCTATGCTCGACTACATATACCGCAACGCCACTCAGTTCACTATGCCACCGGACAGGTTCAGGGTACTGAGGCGTGTCGCAAGGCTTTTGGCGGACGGCGGAGGCGTTCAGGAGATTTGCGGTGATTTGAGCGTATCCCCCGCCGTCGCCCGTAAGCTGATTGTGGAATACCGTGAGACATTCAACACCGTTCCCTTGGACGATGCTGATGCCGATACCGGCGATTACGGGAACCCGGAGCAAATCTATACCGAGAAGCTCCAAAGGGGTGCTACCCTCGAAGCTCTCAATTCCCTCTCCTCACGTTCCCGGACGATCATCAAGTACCACCTTGGCCTGGACCAGCCGGATGAACAGACCATGACCTTCAAGGACCTGGCTGTCCGCCTCAACTACAACAGCCCCGGTGCGGCGGGCAAGGCGTACAAACGTGCGGAGGCCGAGCTGCGGCGAATCATCAATACCGGGGAGTACGGCCAGTGGAGGTCGTCGCTCCAAGCTGTCCGCAGGGCAAATGCGGAGCCGCACGATACGACCTGCCATATCCCGTGGTCAGAAATCAACGATTTGTCTGAACAGTTCATCGCCCATGTCGCCATGCTGCAACGGGTCTATACTGTTCTGTCCGAATACTGAGCATCCGGCTTCACAGTGAGCATCTCTATCGCCAACCTCTCGTTAGTCTAAAGCATGACGGGTTTATAGTTCCACAAAGCCTGCGAAATTGTAGTAGATGTACACCCAGCTTGAGGAGCTTGAGCGCCCTACCCTTGTCCGGCATATCCAGAAAATCGAGGTCGGAGAAAAATATCAGGTGAATGACCACGTGGAACGGGACATGTAGTCCTGTATCATGTCCACCCTTTAGTTAATGCTGAACAATAGGTGAAACTTTTCGTGGGCTTACTGACTTTTAATTGGAATCATGTTTTTGCACGAATTCTTTTCGTTACGATAATTCGTACATCCATAAAAAACATCGCCATTCTTTTGGTTGAATTTCACTATCATATAGCCGTCAGAACATTTCGGGCACTTAAAGATATCGTGTTTATGAACCTTGTCGTTTGTCATAAAATCGCAAACTTCCACTTCATTGGTACAAATCCAAAGATTCAGCCCGTAGTTCTTATTAAATTCATA
>CANQBA010000073.1 GCA_947589545.1 uncultured Oscillospiraceae bacterium
ATGTGTGCGCCGTATTTATGTACGTTGATGCCCTCGATGTTTTCGCAATAGACGTTGCCGCCCGTGTGGGGGCGTTTGTCGATGACAAGGCACCGCTTCCCCGCCTGCCGCGCTTTCCACGCGAATGTCGCCCCGAACAGACCAGAGCCGACTATCAAATAATTATATTGTTTCATCGTCCAAATTAGACACAGGAGAGAATGACGTCATTCATTTTTTGTTTCTTAGCCTTTCTGGGACAAGACTACTTATTGACATGATGTTCTTTCTGTAATACACGAGGTAAACTGCAAGGGTCATGGCATAGGCAGCGCAAGCAGTCCATCGCGGTAAGAAATTGGTGTACACGATAAACATCACAGTCATCGCTGTCTCTATGATGTAATCCTTTGTAAAGCTCATCTGTATCTCTTTTTCGACAGCCTGCTCCGACATTACCGATTTGATGAGGTTCGAGAGGACAACGCAGATGAGAAGTGCGGTAAGATTGTCGAAGATATACGTCGATACCGCAAAAAGAACTACTGCAATCAAAGAAGATAGGATATTCACCCGCAGCATTTCCTTTTCCTTTCGAAATGCCTTGAGGTAATTATTTGTAAGCAGACTGACTTTGGAAGTGAAAATGATTATCGGGAGCATCAGTCCCAAATAAATCAGGCTTTGGCTGTATTTCGGAAGAAATTTCTCAATTAGCAGACAGCCGGGGTAATAGGCCAGCATCGCGACAAACAAAAGCGGGGAAAGCACATTGCGGATGCTTTTGTAAATTTCCGGTAGTTTCTCCTGTTCCGTTCGTTTCAGCTGCGGGAATAACACCACACTGACCGCCGTGATGAACGTGAGAAACAGGTTGGACAGGCTGAAAGAAAACGAAATCTTTCCAAAGGTCAGTTCGTCCCAGTGCCACTGCACGATCATTTTCGCAAAGCCGCCCAAAAGCATCGCCGACCAATTGGCAAACATCAGAATGATGCCGGAGGAAACATTCACCCTCCATTCCCGGAAAGCCTCGCGAGGCGGCAGAGATTTTCCGAAATACATTCCTTTGTTGAAAAATCGTGAAAGAATGATACAGATGATGTCTCCGGAAAGTTCGGCCATGCAGTAATACTCGAAGCGATTTACGTGCAACGCCAGAAGCAGTACCGCAAGAAGACCGTAACTTATTCTTTGAGTTATGATAAGAACCGCATATTTGTTTATTCGGTTGGTAATCTGAAAGGAATAGGAATTATAAGTAACGAGATTTTTTGTAACGATACCTATCGCTACGAACAGAATTGTAGTCCTTGAAATTCCACCTGTAATCAATGAGCCAACGAACGCCGCTACGAGAGCTATTATGCTTGTTGTGCCCAACAGGATCTTAAACTGCGAACGTATTCTTGCCTTGTCAAGCTGCTCGAAGTCGTATTGGGAATAGCGCAGAACGATCCCATCAAGAAGCCCGAAATGCAGCACGCCGACGTAACCGACATAGAGTATGTAGGTCTGCCAATAGGCGTATTGGTATTCGTTGATGAATTTGGGAATGAGAACGCCAATGACAAAACTGACAAGTAAGGAAATTACCTGAACAGAAATAGATGCTAAGATATTCTTTGTAAACTTTGTTTGAGAATACATCTTTGTCGACTCAAGACCTGTTTTCAACCTACAAGTACAGAATCTTTCCTATATTTTAATCCATCGGGTGTCTTAACAATCCCAGTCATAAGGCGATACATGACAATCATTGTAAGCAAGATTGTTAGTGTGTTCAATGAAATGTAAGTCTGGCTATATTGATCAATTGATGACAATACTACCCAATAAAATAAGTACCCGTATACAATACTCCAGCAATCTGTACCCACTGTTCGTGTCTTCCATTTTATTTTGCCATAATAGATCCAGGAAAAAAGCAATGCCACCAATGCCGTAAAGACAAGCATCCCGGCAAACCCAAAATCGTGTAAGGGTCTTCTGAAAAAAGTATAGACATTTCCCAGAAAAAAACCGTTTTCAAAGTGATATTCCAGGTTTACATTCCGGACTTCTGATTCAATTCCCATGAACTTATTAAGAAATACATTCACACCGGTCAGGGATTCTTCGCCAAACCCAACCGGAGCTACAGGCTCCTTTACATACAAATCAAATAGATAAATCGGATACCCGACATAAATATTAATAACTTCTGTCATCTCTCGCATATCTTCCGGATCAGTTCGTCCCATCCAAACCACAGAATAATAGAAAAGAGGGGCTATTGTGATGATGCAAAGAAATCCGAACCGTATTAGTTTATAGGAGAGATTATAATGCCATCCATTTTTTTGATGCCATAGGATGTTATATTCAACCAAAAGCGCCGTCAAGAACTGAAGGATTCCTCCTCTGCTTGCAGAAACGATCGACGATATCATCCCTAAAACCATCAGCGTTAAAAGTCCAACCATGTAAAAGAATCCCTTTTCCTTTGCTAAAATTCGCTGAATCAGTACAAAACCGGAAATATACCCCAACGCCTTGACAATCTTCATCAATTGATACAGAACAGGATTTACTACAGGGTCATCATTTCCCAATGACTGTGTTACTATTGCCCTAACTTCACCCCCGAAACCGCCTACTGCACTATGTAAGTCATGTAAATACCAAAGCACAATCGGCACCTCGACGACAATTGCGGCAACAATCAGCCACCTTTGAATGTGTGTGGCATGGAATGGCCGATTTTGTAACTCAAACAACCGCTGTGTCTTGACCTTACGTGTTATCCCCCTTTGGAACCACCGTTGGAGCAGTGCCTCTGTCAGTATGAAAGTGGATATCCCCGCAACAAGGATTCCAAAGGATTCCGCCCCGAAATTTATTTCCACCTGATCTGCAGCAGATATGGCAACTGTAGTGCTTATAATGAACATGACACACATGATGACCGAAGGTGCCATAATGTCTTTTTTGCTCAGGTGAAAAGCTGTAAAGAATAATATTAATTCACAAATATATAGCGGATATATCCAATTCATAAATTACCTCAATATTTTAAATTACTTTTTGATGTACAATGCCAATTATTTATTTAGAAACCTTTTGTAATGCCGGGAAAATGTCGAATAGACCCAAAGCAGTATGGAATACATTCTGAAATTATATAAAAGCGATATCAATATCTGCTTGGGAGTTCGCCACAAAATAAAGCAATGTTTTCGGCTGCAGTTCAGTCCAAGTTTTTGCGGTGTATTCAACTGCTTTAACTTCCCGCGCTTTTCCTTAAAAGTCAAGTGGCAATCGGGGTGGTTCAATGTGACCAGATACATTGATAAATAAGCCGATTGGTGATAAACCCAACCAGCCGGGCACACGGATCTCCGCTTTAAAAAACCTTTTTCCGCGACAGCCGCTTTCTCTCTTGCTAACAGCTTGTTGTCGTCATACTTATCATCCGTGCTTTGTTCATATCTGTCATAATGGATATATCCCAGTTTTGGTAGAAAGCTCACCGTCTTAACATATTCTATATAATTCAGATTAAACAGAAAATCTTCCATTCCGAACCGGACCGTTTCGTCAAAGGATATATGATGTTTTTTTATAATGTCTGACATATACATTCCGTTCCATAAGACGCGTACTGCTGCGAAAAACAAATCATAGTGATTTACCAGCTCATCAAGTTGATAGTTCATTTCAGGCAACGGCTGTATCCCTGTTCCAACCAGTTTTTCATATGAATACCTATCATGCCGATAAATGAACTTCACCATCTCGGCTTGCTTTGATTCCATCGTTGTTACCGCGTTTTCAAGGCAGTAAGTCAACATCTCATCGTCATGGTCGCAAAATGCGATGTATTTTCCGGTGGCAATTTGCAAAGCCCTGTTTCTGGCATTGCTGATACCTCCGTTTTTCTGGTGGATGACAATAATCCGCGAATCCCGTTTTGCGTATCTATCGCAAATTTCCCCACTTCCGTCAGACGCGCCGTCGTCCACTAAAATCAGTTCAAAAAGTGCATAACTTTGCTGTAAAACGCTCTCGATAGCTTTTTCTATGTATTTACGCGCATTATAAACCGGCATAATAACGCTAACCAACTGATTTTGTTCAATTTTCATGGAATAATGTCTCTCTAATTTTTCATTCTGCAAATTTTTAACTCTCGTAACCGTCCCCCCCCCCAAAAAACATCATTTTCACATATGAAATTCCCGAAAAATCTTTTCCTGTAAAAAATCGTAGAGAGAAATTGGCGCTTTGCATCTTCCGCCCAATCTGAACCGACGTAATTCCCGTCTAACTTATCTGTCATGTATTTGTTCGCAAAGTCGTCGATCATGAACATGAACGGGCCAGTTTGCCATACTTCTATGTGCATTTTTCAACTTTCATTGATTTTCCTCTTTATCCAATTGCCTTTTTCAGTTGCCTACCATGAATAATGCTTTCACGAACCCTAAACACATTTTCAACCATTTCGTTATATTCCCGCTCATGCAGGTCATTCAGCACTTTCTTTAATTCTTTGAGATTATGAACCGTGAGCCCGATACAGTTTTTCTCCACATATTCCGCCAGTGCCGATTCTTTCCAGACGATCACCGGCACTCCCGCTGCAAGATAAAGCGAGAACTTGTGAGGGCTGTTATATTTAAGATAATTTCCGTAGTTTCCAGAGCAGGTATCAATGCGATCTCCATCCCATACCAATCCGAATTGCCCGTCTAAATGAGAAATCAATTCGACAGGTTCATATTTTCCGCGATATCGGATATGTTCATTTTTTAGACCTGTATAATTGGTGCCGAACAGATCGAATCTTACGTTCTTTACATTTGACAATTCATATACATATTTGCATTTTTCTTTTGATAAATTGCCCGCGACCATAACAACCGGAAAATTTGAATATGTTCTTTTGCATACTTCTCCGTTATATAAAAAATAAAATGGTCCTAATACTGAATAATGTACATTCACTCCCACCTTTTCCAATGCAGCCTTCATATTCTCCGTATGGCAAATCACATTGTCGATCCATTTCCATGCCGAAACTTCCGAATGGAGTGCTTTTTGTCCTTCGTCAGAGTCTCCCAATCGGCTTCGCAAAGCAATAACATCGTGAATCAGCATAGTAACTCTATAATGCTTTAATTTTTTCCCGAAACGAAGTATGGAAAAAATCGTCCTATTGACAAAAGCAGGATAATATGGGTATTGGAAGAATATATTATCTCCCTTTTTTGCATACATGAGCGCCTTTATACTATTAATAATAATCTCCAAAGCAATCAAAGGCTTAGGATGATTATTATAAAAGAGAACTATATCATTATACCCCATACCTTTAATGATTTCTCTCGTGTCTTTTCTTGCTTTCGCCGCATTATATTTATGCTTGGACGATTCGCAAAGCATTATATTCATTGATTTTCTCCAAATTCTTTAAAATTATTATACATAATCCCTCATCTTAATCCCTGTTCGAATCAAATGGGCAGGAACTCCAGCGACTATGGAACCTGACTCTACGTCATGGATCACCACTGCGTTGGCCACGATTACACATTCGTCACCGATAGTGACACCACCAAGGATCTTTGCACCCGTACAAATAGCCACATTATCTCTAATAACAGGCACCCGAGGTATTTTTGACCTTCCTCCAATTGTGACCTGTTGAGCAATAAGGCAATTCTTTCCAATCTTTGCATTTGAATGAATAACTACACCCATGCCTTTATAACCAAACTTTGTCCCTTCGCCAATTTCACAGGTGTACGGTATAAAACTGTTATACAGAAGAAATATCCCCCCCCTGACTATTTTTGCAAGTATTGTTAAATGATGAAGATAAAGCCATCTTTCAATTCTATACATTACTATCGCATTCATTTTTATTCCTTCAGTTTTCTTAAAATATCATCCATGTAATTTTCGATATAATACAGCTCTGCTGACTGTTTAGCCCCACATTTCAGACGATATAACTCAACTCTGTCAGCATCTAATCGTGCTATGGTCTTTGCCAATTCTTCAGCTGTGTTTTCCATCAGCACGATACCGCTGACACCGTCCTCCACGATCTCGGCATTATAGCAAATGTTGCTTACGATTGCAGGAACACCCGCTATTTTGGCCTCAACTAAAACGCCAGGCACACCCTCATTCCTCCATCGTGTCGGCAACAGCATAACGTCATATTTTGACATTTCGTCATATACTTCCGTATCTTTTCCTTTAAAGACACCATGATATGTTATGTTCGTCGAGCCGTTTATTTCATTTGAAAAAGTATCGCTATAGGTGTTGTCTATTTCTCCATACAGATAAAAATCTACCTTAGGTAGCTTTTTAGCAGTTTCTAAGATAATATCAATTCCTTTGTTTGGAGTAACACGGGAGAAGAATACTACTTTAAGTCTTCTACGAGTTCCCCCCCCCCCTGACGGATTTTTCAATCTGATCTATATAATTCTCTATGTAATACTTTTCGGCAGAGGCATGATTATTAGACTTGAGTCGGTTAAGCAAATCCTTGTCCGAATCCAATTTTACAATGGCCTCTTTAAGTTTCTCGGGTGTGTTTTCACTAAGAACTATTCCCTCTTCGCCGTTTTTAATTATTTCTGCATTATAGGATTCATCGCTGACTATACAGGTTACACCGGCAATTTTGGCTTCAACAAGTATTCCGGGAATACCCTCCGTTTTCCATTTTGTAGGCAAAAGCACAACATCATATTTTGCAAGCTCGCTATAAACAGAGTCTGAATCGCCAGAAAACACTCCCATATATTTAACATTGGGCAATTCCGCAACAGCATTAGCGAAGTGTTTTTTGTAGTCATCATCAATGTGACCATAGAATGCGAAATCTATGTTAGGTAGCTCTTTTGCAACTGCAAGAATATTGCCGACACCTTTGTTTTCTTGAATCAATGAAAAGAATACACAACTGAGTTTGCCGGATCTTTTGTATTCATCCTCCGTATTATGTGGCTTGAACCTACAATTCGGGTAAATCAGTATATTATTTAGTCCTACATTTTCAAGCTCTGATTTCATTCCCGGAGTTTCCACATACACCGCCTTGTATGCAGCTATGTATTGTTGATACTCCGTATCCGCGGCAATATCATGTGATACCGAACCTCCCATAAGAAAAATGATAGAACGTTTCATAGCTTTTCGGTTCATGTAATATAGCAGTTTACAAAATTTTTTTCTTGTCTTTTGTCCTGCCACACCTATTGCAAAAATATTATTGCGATTAAAAAACACCGCGATGAGCCTGAGCAGTTCAACTACATTTTTGCTTTTAATTTTGCTGAAATCTATTTTTCCAATTTCGGTATTTTCGCGCAATGCAGTATATAGATTTAAGTTTTTCGTAGTCACCCCGCCAAAGGGAGGCGGAAATGTGCCGAGATAATACAATTCTTTCATAGAAACTCCATAATAAACATTTTTATACTACGGTTTCATATTTCTGAAATAATAAATTTAAATTTTCCCGATTTTGTTTTGTGAATTTCTTCATCATAAATTATTTTATAAGAAATTCTATTTAATAGATATGAATCCACATCCTCAATCAATTTTTTCTCATCATCTTTGCCATAATTTTTGCCAGTTACAACATGGATTTCGAGCAAGTCAAGACTTTTCTGTATTATTTGCGCTTCAGATATATTCGTTTGTTCATGGAAAATCCTGCTTAATCTTCTCATGATATTTCCATCTTTTAGCTTGATATAGTCTTCTGTTCTTCCGTCAATTGTTAATATTTTACGCCCTTCAGATGTTTCTTCATAGGTCGCTAAATCCTTAGTATCATACCTTAATAACGGCATAGCATAATTAGTCAACGTCGTCCCAACAATGCGGCATAAATTGTCCACACCTGTGTCTATAAACTCAACAGCAGAGAAGTCTTCATCTACATATATTGTCTTGTCTAATCTCTGTCTAAAAGTTGCAACTGCTTCCACCTGCGCATAGTTCTGGATTGGGTATACACCGAATGCCTTCTCAATTTTTTTGCACATTTCCAATGTTACACTCTCGCTGGACAGTGTAACTATTTCTATCGAATAGTTGAGCACTAGCGAGTTATCTATCATATATTGAGCAAATGGAACCAAAGAAGAAGGGTACGATTGAATCCACTTTGGTTTGTATTTATTCAGTGCATGAAAATAATTAGCAAAAGCCGTTTCATTTAAATGAAACGAACTGAACATGATTTGTCTTCCGGCACGATTAACTCTGTAAAACGGAGGTTTGGTTTGCTCTTTGGGAACAATTGGTCTTCCATTAAAACACGCACACCATGTCTTTCTTTTTAAACCGATGTTGTTGTTTCCTCTCCATACCTGTGCCCATACATCAGCATGTGCTTTTTTATCCATATAAAACGTCAGTCCTGAACCGCTCGTTCCACTGGTATGCAGTTCTATGAGATTATTAAGTTGATAATCTGTTGAAAAGAAGTCCTGATAATTGTCTTTAACTATCTGTTTGTTGATAACCGGCAAAATTTTCAGGTCTTCTAAACATTTTATTGAGCGATAATCGATTCCAAGAGCATCGAAAGTTTTCTTGTAATATGGAACTGTTTTGTAGCAGTGTTCTATCATCTTGACAAGCTGCTTATCTCTATATTTGCATTTTTGCTCGTAACTCCATTGATTTCTTGACATAAAATCATGAAAGGAGCGGCGAAAGTCTTTTCCGTATCTTAATTTTTGAATCTTGTGACCTTCAAAAGTAAGCGCCAAATTCTGTATAAAGATTGGAAGCCGGTTATATATCTTAATTAAGTCCATATTTATTCCTTCCATTCATATGAAAATCGAAATCAATTCAGGTTTACATTTATATTTATTGTCCCTCTGCCGGACAGCTTGAGTGTGGTAACAATTCCGTATTTTCCGAACTCTTCGGCGTAAAGCTGTTCTTTTTCGTTCCGCACACTCTCCGAAACAATTTTGCAGACATTCGGTTTAAGTAAATGAATGTAAGATGATGCAACTTTGTTACATAATAAATCTGAAATGAGAATGTTGTTGTTTGTAAGCGCGATTCTTCGAGTTGCTGTTACACCTTTCTGATCTGTCATTTCCATTTCAATGAAATCTTCGCCGACGACCTTTATACGCGTCCTGCTCCTTCTCCCCATGCGGAAAGCGCCCCAGCACTCCGATTGCTCTACATTTTCAACCTGTACTGTATTATGCGCGGCGGTGCTTCTGAAAAATGCGCGTTCGTCGCATTGGTATGCATACGTTCCGCAGTTGACGATCACCGGCTTGCCAGCCTTGAACAGTTCAAAACTCATGGCATCGCAGTGTGCGTGACCGGGAAGATAGGTTGGCCCCGGCTGTCCCGCATCGACGATTAGTTTCCAATCGTCCTGCTTGAAAATGTAATACCCGCTGTCGGGCAGCTTGTCTTTATATTTCGGCATCAGGTCAAAATGCGTTTTCACCGCTTTGCAGAGCGCATCGAGGCTTTTTGCCACGTTGTTTCCGCAGTCGTTAAACAGCGGTATTCTGTCCAAGCCTTCTTCAATGGAATAGGCAGCGTCAAGCATGGGCTGCAAATGACTTTCGATTTCATCATCCTTTTTGCCTGCTCCCCGCAAAGCAACCGCCACCCGCATCACGTCTTCGAAAATGAGTTTATGATACATCGGGCTCAATTCAAAGTGCACCCCGTCCGGCAGAATCTGTTCGCGGCACTGCTTGTGAAACTCGTCAAGGGATTTTTTGAACATTTCCTCGTCTTTGAAAAAGAGCGAACACAGAACCAGCGCTTTCAAGTCTTCGAAATAGTGATTGCCCAACAGGTCTTTTTCTAAATGATGCGCGAGAAAGTCGTATTGCTCCCAAACGGAATGAATCAATTCTTTCTGAAATTGATGATCAGCCGAGAAGTCCGATTCCAAATGTGTATAAATCGAAAGCCAGTTTGTCAGCCGTAGCGCCGTTGGATACGGTTCCCATCCCGGTCGCGCCCCACGAGGATTTTGCTCTATCCATGCTTGGATAACTGCCTTTATTTTTTCAAAATACTGCCTGTCTCCTGTGTCCTTATATACTTTGATAAGCGGGAACAGATACTCAAAGTAGTGCAGATTATAGTTCCACAGCGGCGTACGATTCGGAAAATTCCACGGCTCGTTCCAGTGAAAATCCTCCGATTCGTGCAAGAGCGTTACTTTGTCCTCCATTATTTTCTCGACGGGGAATCTTGCAAGAAAGACCGGATCGAAATCGAGTTCTTCAACGGTGTCAAAAGTCGATGGCACAAAGTCCAAACCTATACTTTTCGGATATGCCCCCAAAGAACAGCCCATCTTCAGCATTTTCTTAATCCGATAGTATATCTGGCTCGGCTTCAGGTATCTGACGGTATCCAGATAAAGACTGATTTTGCACTGATTACTCATCTTTGTGATTATGTCAATGCAATCGCACACATGGTCGTTCCATTATAGCCTATACGCTCCCTCAAACGTGCAGATATTTTGCGTATCGAATACGACCTTGCCTGCCAGTTTGTCCATGTTCTCTTTGATCTCGTTATGCTTTACCATAATCACGACCAAATCCACGTCTGCGAGAAACTTGTCCAAATCGTGATACTGACTCGGTACCACGTCATCACTGATGAACGGGTCGTAGACTTTCAATGGGGTGGCCAAATGTCTCTCCTGACTTTCGAGCAGTTGAAGCGTCGGAGATTCGCGCATATCGTCTACATTTTCTTTATAGGTAAGGCCATACAGCCCTACACGGCTTGTGTCGGTCATGTCCTTTTCCTGCATGATTTCATAAATGCGATTGAGGACAAATTCCGGCATTCCGTCGTTGGTTTTCATGGACTCGTCAATAACCTTTGCGAGACTCGGGTAATCGCCCACCAGGAACCACGGATCAACGCTGATGCAGTGTCCGCCGACACCGGGACCGGGTTGCAAAATATTCACTCGAGGGTGCATATTGCATATTCTGATGATCTCGTAAACGTCCATATTGTCATGACGGCAGATTTTCGCAAGTTCGTTCGCAAAGGCGATATTGACCGCGCGAAACGTGTTCTCCACGACTTTCGTCATCTCGGCAGTGCGGATATCTGTAACGACGATCTCGCCGCCACAAAACGAAGCATAGACGCTCTTGACTTTTTCTCCGATCTCCCGTTCGTCCGCACCGATGGTACGGTTGTTATGCAGCAGTTCATAAACCATATTGCCCGGAATGATGCGTTCGGGCGCATGAACGAGATGAATGTCCTTGCCTATCACAAATCCTTTTGCTTCAACAGCCGGACGGACATACTTGTCGATTGTGCCGGGCGAAACGGTGGATTCTATGACGATAGTCGCATCTTTCGGACAGACGTCCAGCACATTTCCGACTGCCGCTACGACATAACAGGCGTCCACCTTTTTGCTGAATTTGTCATATGGCGTGGGTACCGAAACGATATAGGTGTCTGTCACCTGATATTCCGTCGTAAATTTGATTCCGCTCTTGATCGCTTCGTCAAAAAGCGCGTCAAGACCTTTTTCCTTGAATGTGGTTTTCCCGGCATTGAGTGTGTCTACCAGCTTTTTGTTGTAGTCCGTACCGATGACCTCCACACCGTGAGAAGCCATCATCAATGCCGTAGGAAGTCCGATGTAGCCAAGTCCAATTACATTTATCATTTTGTCTTATTCTTTTTATGCCAAACACGTCCGCAGCAATTCAAGATAATCTGCTGCAAGTATTTTGCGGTCATAATGACGGTAGACCGCTTCATATCCATTCCGACCCATTTTATCAAGTTGCTCTTGATAATCTGACTGCGTAAAAAAATTCCGCAGTACTTGAATATCTTCTTTTAAGGTTCCGCAGAGAACAATTCCGGCATGATTTTTACGTACAATGTCTGCCGCCTCTCCGTCAGGACCGATGAAAAGGACCGCAATGCCGCGACCCATAATCTGAAACAACTTGGATGGCAATGTATATTCGAAATCTTCGCTTTTTGCTAGTGTTACAACAGAGAGATTTGTTTTCTCATAATATGGTTCAAGTTCTTCCGGCGTCATTCCGTGAAGCAGTTCAACATATGGATAACTTCCGTCTGCCAATAACGCCTCTATTGCGCTTCTTTGTGCACCTTCGCCTATAATTTGATATGTAAAATTATGCAGAACTTTTTTGATTTCAACGGCATAAGAAAATGTTTCTTCGATTTTCTGCGATATGCCGAGCGTACCAAAATAACTGAGATTGACACTGTCGGCAACTGATTTTCTCATCCCAAGCGGTGAAATTTCTACTCCATTTGTGATGACGGAAATTTTACTTTCGTCAATGCCCTCTGCCATAAGAATATTTTTAAACCCGTCTGTTACGACAACCACACGTTGTGCGCGGTGGCATAAAAAGAGTTCAAACTTTTTCATTAGTTTTACAGAAAAGCTGGACTCGCTTTTTCCTGTTGCAATCAATTGCCTATAAGTGATATCACGGATTTCAAAGATATAAGGTTTTTTTATCTTTGAAGCAAATAATTTAGCTAACAATGCATTAAATATAACGCCAGATGTTCCAATAACCACATCAAAGTCTTTGCCTATTTTCTTCTTTTGAAAATGCGTATTAATCCATCCAAAGAAAAAATAACCGAGTGCATTCTGCAAGCGTGCTGCCATTGATGTGTTTGGCTTTGCAATAAGCTTGCTTCTGAGTACACGTACTCCATTGATACATTCTTCAGTTAACAATTTGGGATCATATCCGTCAAAAATCTTTCCAACAGGATAATTAGGATAACCAGTAAATACTGTCACCTCATGCCCTGATTGTTTCCACAACTTTGAATTTTCTGTGGCACGGAATGCTGCTGCTATTGATTCAGGTGCATAAAACTGAGAAAAGTAAAGTATGTTCATTTTCTATGCTTTCTTCATTTCAGCAGTCCATTGCTCATAATCTTTTCCTTCAAGGACATCTGCTATTCTTTTACAAGCATGTCCATCACCATATGGATTACATGCGTGGTTCATTGCTTCATATGCTTTTCTGTCTTCTAAAAGTTCTTTGAAATTTCGATAAATTGTCTCTTCATTCGTGCCGACAAGTCTTAACGTACCAGCTTCTACTCCTTCCGGACGTTCGGTCGTATCTCTCATCACAAGTACGGGCACACCGTACGATGGACATTCCTCCTGAATACCTCCTGAATCAGTCAAACAGATGTAAGCCCTTGCTTCAAAATTATGGCAATCAAATACTTCAATCGGTTCTATAATGTGAATGCGTTTACAATCACCAAGCTCTTCTTCGGCCGCCTGCCGGACAACCGGATTCATGTGAATTGGATATACAGCTTTACATTCCGGATGCTCATCAAGCACTCGACGAATTGCTCTAAACATATGATGCATTGGCTCACCTAGATTTTCTCTTCTGTGAGCTGTAATAAATATCAACTTCCCATCTCCAACCCACTCCAGCTCGGGGTGAGTGTAATTACTCTGCACTGTATGCTGCATTGCATCGATGACAGTATTACCTGTGATGTATACTGTTTTCGGGTCTTTTCCCTCTTTTATCAAATGCTCGGCTGCAAGTTTAGTCGGAGCAAAATTGTATTGTGCAACAATTCCGACTACTTGACGGTTGAATTCCTCCGGGTATGGACTAAAAATGTTATATGTACGAAGTCCTGCTTCAACATGACCAACAGGTATTTGCAGATAGAAACAAGCAAGAGCAGTGACAAAAGTTGTAGAAGTATCTCCGTGGACGAGTACAATATCCGGTCGCTCTTTTCCCAGCACTTCTTTAATACCATTTAGGATATTTGTTGTAATATCAAAAAGCGTCTGCTGGTCTTTCATGATATTTAAATCATAATCTGGAACGACCTCGAAGGTTTCCAGAACCTGATCAAGCATTTGCCTGTGTTGCGCAGTCACACATACAATAGTTTGGATATTATTTCTTGTTTTCAGCTCATTAACAAGAGGACACATTTTTATTGCTTCGGGCCTTGTTCCGAAAGCAAGCATAATCTTTTTCATAAATTAAACTTCCTTCTTGTTATATTAAATCAGTAAAACACACATCTCTCAACAGTTTTTACGAGCCAGCACCACTTTTATCGTCTTTCCGATCAGCTTCAAATCCGTCCAAATTCCTCGTTCGCGTATGTATTTGTAGTCCAACTCCAACTGTTCTCCATAGCTCATCTTCGTCGTGTCCGTTATCTGCCAGTAGCACGTCAGTCCCGGCTTTACCTGTAATCTGTCATCGGGCAGTTGTGCTTGCTCGGATATGATGTAGGCTCGCGGACCTACTATGCTCATGTGGTTCATCAGCACGTTGATGGCTTGTGGTATCTCATCTAATGAGGTGGCTCGGAGAAATCTTCCTACCTTCGTGATGCGGGGATCATTTTTTATCTTGAAATGAATGTCGCTTTCACATTCATTTTTTAATTCGGATTTATGGCTATCGGCGTCCCGGTACATTGTCCGGAACTTGATCATTCGAAATATCCGTCCGTTAAATCCTACCCGTTCCTGAATGAAGAATGGATTTCCCGGATTGCAAATTACAATTACAAGTATAAGTATCAGATACACCGGTAACCCGACGGTCAGACATAGCAGCGAAACGACGATGTCGAACGTACGCTTAACAAATTCATATATCGGCTTTCGTTTTACTTCAATCCATTCTTTTGGTTGAGTAATGGTCTTTGTCTCTTGATTCATGAAATTAAATCTCTATTAGAAATAGCATCTCGTAAATTCCGCGCCCAGTCGCGATAACTGTTTTTATCTACCGACCGGAGTTCAGACAAAGTCAAACGGATATATTCCGCTGTCTGTTCCTCTTGATGGTTCCGACTCGCGATGTATTTGCAGGTGTCATCGTCCATGATGACAACGGGCATCAACACCTTTTTCGAGTAGTTTTTCGCTATCGATATGTCGTCGCGGCGCTCTATTTCTGCCACCTTATAGGCAGAGTAGCCGTATGTCGCCCAGCCCCCTGTGTCTTTACTTCGGTATAGATGGATATGCCTGCCCTCTGCGTTGAAACATTCGTTGAAAATGATGATTTCT
>CANQBA010000074.1 GCA_947589545.1 uncultured Oscillospiraceae bacterium
TTGTTCCAGTTCTCGCCAAAGAGAACGTCGTCGTTGAAGTGGGCGAAATCCGGGGCGAATGTGCCAAGCTGATTTCTTCCGGCGGTTTGAGTGATTTTTTCCATTTTGAACTTCCTCCTATAGAAAAATGATTTTTAGACTACATTTCCGGCTTTTTGTTTGCCGTTCTGCGCCATCACGCCAACCAAGGCGTGGGGCACATACAATTCTTCCAGATAGTCGATCTCGTCCTGGGTCAGATCCAAATCCACGGCTTTGGCCGCGCCGTCCACATGGGAAAGCTTCGTCGCGCCGACAACGGGGGCGGTCACTTTTGTGAGCAGCCACGCCAGAGAAATTTCCGTCATGGAGACGCCGCGCCTGTCGGCCAACTCCGCCACACGGGCGATGATTTTCCCGTCCGCTTCGGCTGTGGCATCGTACTTAAATTTGGCGTAGGCGTCCTGCTCCAGCCGCTTGCTGGTCTCACCGGGGCGCTTGGAGAGACGCCCTCCCGCCAGGGCGCTGTACGGCGTCATGGCGATGTTCTGGTCTTTGCAGAAGGGAGCCATCTCCCGTTCTTCTTCACGGGCAATCAGGTTGTAGTGCCCCTGGATGGACACAAATTCCGTCAGGCCGTGTTCGCGGGCGTAAAAATTGGCCTTTGCCAGCTGCCATGCGAAGCAGTTGGAGATGCCGATGTACCTGGCCTTACCCGCTTTAACCGCATTGTGCAGCCCCTCCATGATCTCCTCCATGGGCGTGTGGTAGTCCCACATGTGATAAATATACAGGTCCACGTAGTCTATACCCAGGTTTTTCAGGCTTTGATTCAGATAATTCTCAATATGCTTCTGGCCGCTGACTCCCGTATCAATCTCATCCTGTGTCCGGGGCGTGAACTTGGTGGCTACACATACCTCGTCCCGCTTTGCAAAGTCCCGCAGCGCCTTGCCCACATATTGCTCGCTGGTGCCGTTTTGGTAGGCAATGGCGGTATCAAAGAAGTTGATCCCTAAATCCAATCCGTGCTTGATAATCTCGCGGGTCTGCTTTTCATCCACCGTCCAGCTGTGCTGTCCCGTGGCGGCGTTGCCGAAGCCCATACAGCCCATGCAGACACGGGAAACGGTCAAGTCGGATTTTCCAAGTTTCGTGTATTTCATATTCTACTCTCCTAACAGCGTTCTCGCGCAGTTGTAGGTAATTTCATAGATCGACATAAACACGTAGTTGACGCCAGCCTCCTCCATGGCCGCCCGCTGCTTTTCGGTCACAAAGGTGTAGGGATAAATCCCGAACATGAACGGGAAAAAGGTATAGAGAAACCGCTGCTTTTCGGCAATCGGCATCTCCGGGAAATACTTCTCCAAACAGCGCATGACCGTTTTTAAGGAGTTGCCGTAGGCAGCCTTAAATTCAACGAGTCGTTCGGGGCGGCTGCCGGTCTCCATATCATAATGGTTCATAGACATGATTTTGAGAAGCTGCGCACGTTTTTCAAGGGAATGCGCCAATTTGTCCGCAAATCCGTCTTTGGTAAGCGCGGCGTTCTCCATCATGATTTGGTTCAAATCCGCAATCCACAGTTCGTTTTCTCTTTGCAGCAGAGCAAGAAAGATTTCCTCCTTCGTCTGAAAGTAGTTGTAGATGGATGTGCGCGTGAAGCTGGTGGCGTTTCCAATGTCCTTCAGCGTGATTTCCTTAAAGCTCTTAGTTTTATACAGCTCCTCGCAGGCGTTGATGATCTCCTCCCGTCGGGCCTGGGTCAGCTCCGGCGATCCCTTTGGCATATTGATTTCCCCCTTTTCAGTTATACAATGATGTTCACGATGATCCCGGACATGAGCGAGAACACCATGACAAACAGCAGGTACAGCAAAAATCTTTTGAAACCCAATACGATTTTCAGAGCCCCCAGGTTCGTGATCTTCGTGGCGGGTCCGGTGAGCATGAAGGACGCCGCGCTCCCCATGCTCATGCCCTCATAGAGCCAGGTCTCAAGAAGCGGTATCGTCCCGCCTCCGCACATATATAGCGGCACTCCGATGGTGGCGGCCATAAACACGCCAAAGGCTTCATTCCCGCCGAACAGCGCCGTCATCGCCTCGGCCGGTACATACCTTTGAAAGAGCGCGGAGAGCGCGATCCCCAGAAGGAACCAGAGGCCGGTAGCCTTCACATTTCTTCCCAGGTTTTTCAAAAACCGCAGCAGGATGTTTGTGTCTGTATCGCGGCTCCTGGGCTCATCAAAGCCGTCAAAGTTGAAGAAGGGCTTACCCTTATAAAACACCCGTATGAGCAGCCCCGCCGCGATCCCGCACAGAAAGCAGGTCACGATCCGCACAACCAGCGCCGCGCTGTAAATAATGAGCTGTGGGTTGAGCAGGATCGACGACATCATAAAGGCCGCCAGCCAGTCGTCGTCCATCCCGCTCCGTGAGAAGGACGCGGCGATGGGGATCGTCCCGTACATGCACAAGGGTGAGGCGATCCCCAGGGCGCTGGCCACCACAGTTCCTAACGCCCCCAGCCTCTTTGAGCTGATGGAGCGGAACAGATCATGGATGCGGTTTTTCAGGAATACGGATACAAAGGAACCGATCAGCATTCCAAGAATCCAGTATCCAAAAATCTGCTCAAGCTGTACGCTGAAATAATACCAGAGGTAGACGGCCTCCCGGCGCAGTATGTCAATCATCGATGCTCTCCAGCCGGTAGGCGCGGCTTCCAAGGCCAATGCTCTCCGCGTGCTCCAGGGTGTGCAGACCGTTTCGAGATTCGATCCGATTGATGAGCGACTGCCCGTCGGGGGCGCTGTAAACAAGATCGATGCAAGCCTGGTCCAGCGCCACCGGGTCAAAGGAGGCAAGGATACCGATGTCGTGCATATCCGGCTCCGCGGGGTTGGAATCGCAGTCACAGTCCACGGACAGGCGGTTCATCACGTTGATGTAGAGGATGTTTCCGTCCAGCGCGTCCACCACCGATTTTCCCGCCTCCGCCATGGATTCCAGGAACGGGTCCTGCGGGGCGCTCCACATACTGCCGCCCCGTCCCGCCGTGTGGATGTTTGTCTTTCCCTCGGCGGAGGCGATGCCGATGGAGATGTTTTTGATGGTGCCGCCGAAGCCCGCCATAGCGTGTCCCTTGAAATGGGAAAGAACTACAAAGTAGTCGTAGTTTGCGAAGCTCGCGCCCACATAGTTTTCCGTGAGATTCTTGCCGCCTGTCACGGGGAGCGTCATGGAGCCGTTTTCGTCCATGATGTCCACATCGGCAATATCCGTGTAGCCGTGATCCTTGGCGAGCTGATAGTGCATGGCCGTGTTGGAACGGGAGCCGCCGTAGGCAGTGTTGCACTCCACGATGGTCGCGCCCAGGGACTGCACGAGATCGCCGATCAAGTCGGTGCGGAGGTAGTTGCTGCCCGGCTCGCCCGTGCTGAGCTTCACCGCGATCTTCCCTTCCGGCGACGCCCCCAGCGCCTCATAAATTGCCATCAGCCCATCCGCGCTGATGGATGTTGTCATATAAACAACGGGGACTTCCGACGGGTCAACCGGGTTTGGATTCTCCTGGCCTTCGTCCGTTCCTCTGTTGTCCGTCCCTGTCGCTTTGTCCTCCGTTTGAGAGGAGCCGGGATTCGTCGTTCCGGTATCGCTTTCTCCTTTGTCGTCAGGCGTCTGTCCGCATCCGGCAAACAAAACAACGGCCATCGCAAGAGCAATCAGCAAGCCAATGATTTTTTTCGTTTCTCTCATTTTTCCTCCGGCTTCTTCCCTTTGAGGGAAAGACATTTACAAATCACATCGCCGGTTCTGAGATATTGATAGGTGGGGAACTCAAAAAGTACGGGCTTCAAGCTGTCATAATCCACTTTGCCTTTTTCCGTGAGATGCTCCTCCGCCACATAGGTGTTGTCGATGGTGCAGATAAAGCTCTCAAAATTGGGGGTGTTGTAGACATCCTGAACCGTGCACTCCATCGTCAGGGGAGATTTGCGAATAACCGGCGTACCGGCGTCGCCAAGGTCATATGCAAACACAGCGGACTTATCCGTCCTCAAACCGCTGACCGACCCCACGAAGTCCGTCTCCGGCAGCATCGCCTCGTCCACAAGGTTGACGGACAGCTTTCCCGTCTCCTTGATGCACCCATTGATAAAGTGCGGCGCGGCGAGACTGACCAGTACCCGGTCATGCCCGATGATCCCAATATGCGCCACCAGCGTCCACGTGGGCTTCTCCCCGTTCATCGCCCCGATCACCGTCACCGGCGTAGGATAAAGCGCCAGCAGCGACCCAACATTTTTCTTCATAAAACAAGCCTCCTGACCCAAGAATATATTCTGACACCGTGTCAGCATAGTTAGTATAGCACTATGCTGACACGGTGTCAATATCTTTTATAAAAAATTGTTCCTTGGAAAAGTGAAAATGTTGAGCTCCTCATCTTCTCGCGATCATCAGAGCCTCCTCCTACGTATTCTCAAGCCTTTCCTGCCCCGTCAGAACCAGACCGTCCCTCTCTGACGCATAAAAAGAAGACGTAGTCGGAAACACAACTACGTCTTCTTTACTTATGCCGTACCGTCTCACCCCCGGTTCACTTTGTTTCCCTATCCCACGGGGCACATGCGCGTCGGAAAAATCCCTTTTGTCACGTAAGTGTGCGGGCCGTGCCCGTGCGCGCGGCGTGGCGGCAGGGCAAAATTTCTGAATATCACAAAATTCAAAAACTTTGCCCGCACGTTCCCCTTTGTCGGGAAAAGGGGCTGTGAAAAAAGAGCAGATATAAGCTCGGCTTTTCACAGCCCCGGTTTTTGTATGGGAAAAATAACCGTATTTCGTCAAAAAGGGCGCACTCCCCCTACCCCACAGGATACCGCTTTTCAGAAGTCAGTCGGCCTGGAGGCGCTTGCGTTTGTTGTGGAATTTGTAAAAGTTATGCCCAACAGCCACCAGCAGAAGCTCAAGCTTTACCTTCTCCAGCCCCCGCCGGCGTATTCTTCGGTACCCACGGTCCTGTTTGACGATGCCGAAGGTACTAATGCTGAGTTTTCAGTTATGTTGTTAATCATGATAAACCTCCAGTTTTAAGATATTATTGATGAAAAAACTATGCATAACTCCTATAATTTATTTAAGGGCTTTTTGCTCAAATAACACTAAAGGAGTTGGCGATATGGAAGAAAAAATGATACCAGTGGAAGCGCTAATTCAGTCCGTTGATGCCGAACTGATCAGGCTAAACTACAGCGAAGGGCGTATCCGACACCATCGTGAGTGTTGGAATGTCCTCCGTAAGTACATGAAACGGCAAGGAGAGCAGTTCTTAACCGTCCCTCTTGCCGTTCAGTTTTTGAGAGAGAAATATGGCATTGAGATGTATACGCACAATAAGATGACAAGCCATAAAATGTCAATGCGCCGTTCTGTCTTGATTCTTTTGGAGTACCAGACCAGCAAGATGATATACAAACGAATGCCAAGCAGGGATCATACATTTCCATTTGAATATGAAACTGCTTGCCTTCAATATCTTGATTACCTTCGTAAACAAAGGGATCTGACTGAAGGAAGTATAAAGCAACACCGCAGGTGCCTTGAACACTTTACCTTATATTGTGTTGCTAACGGGATCATTGATCTCAATCAAATAGATATTTCTAACCTTTATTCATATATAAACACCCTGTCTGGATATTCCAAAAGCTACGTCAACGCGAATATTCAAGAATTAAAATCGTTTTTTGCGTTCCTATATGGAGCAGGACTGTATGAAAAGGACATACACGCATGCTGGCCAAGCATTCGCGTAGAGCGCTACTGTAGATTGCCCGATACTTTTTCCGCAGAAGAGGTCAGAAAAATTTTGTCATCAGTTGATCGAGGGAGCGCCCTGGGGAAAAGAGATTATGCCATTCTTCTTCTCGCTGTTCGGTATGGACTGCGCGTCAGTGATATCCGTGGGTTGACTTTTGACAATGTTGATTTCAAAAATTGCAAATTGCGACTCGTTCAACAGAAGACCGCAAAACCGCTGGAGTGTGAACTATTTGAGGATGTTGGTTGGGCCTTGATAGATTATCTGAAGAACGGAAGACCACCTGTCTCAACAGACTCACATATCTTTGTCCGTATGGTGGCTCCATACACTGGTTTCGCCGAAGACGATAATCTCGGACAAATCGTCTATAAATACGCCCTAAAGGCGGGGGTCAATAAACGTCATCCCAGATGCTCCATGCATATGTTCCGATATACTCTTGCCAGTTCCATGCTCTCAAATAATACACCGCTTCCCATCGTCAGCAGTATTCTCGGTCATTCGCAATTGGACACCACAAAGATTTACACCAAAGTGGATATGACGCAATTAGAGCTTTGCCCTTTGGAGGTGCCCCGTGCGGAATAAGACGTATCGTTTTTCATATTCAAGTGTTTTTTCAAAAAATATAGAGGAGTACATTGAACTGAAACATGCAATGGGCTTGTCATTTAAAACAATGGCAGAAAATCTGCATCGGTTTGATCGTCTATGCGTAGAGAAGGATATACAAGATGCAGTAATGACAGAGGAACTGATTACTGAATGGATCAGCCCACGTCAAGGCGAACGCGAAAGTACTCGATCTGTAAGAATAACGGCACTAAAAGGATTTGTTAATTACTTAAACTCTCGAGGGGCAGAGATAAAGTGGCCGAATATTCACAGGAACTGGAAGGAGCAAACGCAGTTTGTTCCGTACATTTTTACCTCAGATGAGGTGAAACGCATTATTGAGGTTGCTGACTCCCAGAGAACCCCGGCACATAGTTCTCAATTTCACTTGATTTTTCCGGCAATTCTTCGTGTGCTTTATGGAACTGGGTTGCGAATTTCCGAAGCTCTGGACTTAAGATGTGAAGATGTGGATTTGGTAAATGGACATCTCACGGTTTGGAATTCAAAATATGACAACAGCCGTCGGCTGCCCATTTCGTTATCCCTTCGCGATGAACTATTAAGGTATGAGCATCGGCTCAAAAGGCCAAGCGGCAGTATTTACTTTTTTCCAAACAGCAAGGGAGTGCCGTATTCACAACGAACAGTATACGACAAATTTAGAGACGTACTCTGGCAAAGCGGAATCTCGCACGGATGCGGTAGGAAAGGACCCCGCGTCCATGATTTCCGTCATACATTTGCGGTCCATTCACTGATGAAATGTGCGGATTCCGATATTGACACATACACCTTTTTGCCGATATTGGCAACCTATCTTGGCCATAAGAAGGTTTCCACAACAGAGAAGTACCTGCGGCTTACCGCGGAAAGCTATCCAGCTTTTCTCCTGAAAGCGACCACATTATCTAACACAATTATTCCGGAGGTCAATGACTATGAATGAACAAAATTTTTCTTTTTATTTAACGCGCTATTTTTTGACCTATCTACCTGGCGACTGCGGTTTCAGTTCCAACACGATCGCATCGTACAGAGATACGTTCAAGCAGTTACTGAAATACGCGAAAGAGATAAGGAATACCCCGCCACAGAAAATGTCATTGGAATTCTTTACTGTCCAATTGATTTGCGATTTTCTCAACAACATAGAAGCACAAGGGAAGAGCGTTTCCACAAGGAACCAACGACTGGCAGCAATAAAAGCCTTTACGAATTACCTTTCGTATGAGGATCCAGAGCATTTGTTCCAATACCAGCAGATATTGAAGATCCGCGCTAAAAAATGTGCGGAACCGACCGTTTCATATTTTTCCGTGGAGGGCGCTGCCGCACTCCTCAGACAACCAGATGCGGAAACTCGGCATGGGTACAGAGATATGCTGTTACTGGCCCTACTATATGACAGTGGAGCTAGAGTTAGTGAGATCATACAAGTGCGGATCGGCGATATCCGTCTATCCAAGCCATGCACAATTCTGCTACACGGGAAAGGCAGCAAAGATAGGACCGTTCCGCTATCTGACAAAACAGTCCAACTGATTGTGCGCTTCTTAAAAAAGGAAAACTTGCAAGCCCCTGAATACCGGTGCCAGTTACTGTTTACAAATCCGCAGGGCAATTCGCTTACACGCGCAGGTGTTTCCTATATTCTCAAGAAATACTCTGATCAGGTTCGAACGGCAAATCCAGAACTGCTTCCAGAAGTGGTTACTCCACACTGCGTACGACATTCTAAGGCAATGCATTTGCTCCAAGCCGGCGTTCCGCTCATTTACATCCGCGACTTTCTTGGCCATTCACAGATTCGCACGACAGAAATATATGCAAAGGCTGACAGCAAAGCAAAAAGAAGCGCTCTTGAAAATGCATATCCCGAGTTAATGGCCGGGATTTCGGCAAGTTTGCCTTCTCATTCATGGAAGGATGATATTGATTTGATTCAATGGTTAGATAATCTTTGTTGAACGCTTATGAAAAGAAACCAATAAAAATTTCGTGTTGAAAGGGGGACTTGTAATGGAACTTTTCATAACCGAAAACTCAGCATTAGTCCCCTTATGTGAAGCTTCGCATAAGGGGACCCTCCGCCTGAATCGAGCGGTTTATCCGCAGCCGTATCCCAAGATCGCTGCCCAAGTTGCGGAGAACTTTCTCGTGCATCGCGGTCAGCTCCAGACTCTCGGGGCTGTACTCGGTGTTCACCGGGATATGGACACCGGCTGTGCGGCAGCTGGGCGTCTCGTTCTTCATGAGATGTCTGTACCTGAGATTCACCTTGCAGGCGTCCTCAAGCTCCCGAAGCGTCGCCAATATTTTGTCCATCGCTCCAAACAACGCGGTCTTCAAAAGATCGACCCTATTGTACCCTGGCCGGCCCAACTTGCTTATCTTCCCCGGCTTCAGATACTGCTCTGCGTTGGACTATACTGTGTGTCGGTATGGTTTGCTTTCACAAAATAATTATACCAAAAAAGAAGAGAGTTACCGGGGCCTTCCTTGTTAACTCTCTTCCCTTTTTACGGGGCTTTTTTCACAGCCCCTTTTTCGACAGTCTCAGCCTTTCCTGAAAAGCCGGTACACCCCGGCTTTTTCCAGCCCCAGGGCGACGACGTAGAAGACCGCCGTGTTCAGGGGCCAGTTGATGAGGAGGCTCCAACCGATCCTCAGCTTCAGCGCGGCCAGGAACGCCCGTCCGTAGAGCTGGGCCGACCACAGCGTGCCGAACCCCAGGTTGACCGCCACCTCCACGAGCCCCTTGGCCGCCAGGATGCGCCAGAACCGGACGGGCTTTTTGTAGTAAAAGCAGCCGTAGATAAAGGCCGCCAGCATGGCGTTAAAGGTGTAGCCGAAGTGGAAGGCGCCGGTGGGCTTGATGAAAAATTTCAGAATATCCATAGCCCCGCCGAACAGCGTGCCCGTCACCGGCCCGAAGAGCATATCCACCACCTGGTTGGGGATGCCGGCGAACCCGATGGAGGCGAAGCCCCCGATGTCCACGTCGGCGGCCTTCAGGGCCAGGGACATCGCCCCCATGACGGCGAGGGTGGTGAGCACCCGGAGCTTTTTCAGCTCAAGGGCCGACTCGGTCAGCGTCTCTTTGCATTTTTTCATAAAAAAATAAACCTCCCTCCATGCAGAAATGTCCACAAGGCAGGAGATATGGCTATCCTCTGTCGCAGCGGGATGCGGCAGGCGCACCGCGAAAGCGTTGCTCTCTTCGTCCCCGGGGCAACTCTCCGTCCCCGAAGCACTTGACGCGCGCCGGCCTACTCTGCACAGTATGGGAGTATTGTAGACCATCCCCGCGCCGGTTGCAAGAGGCAAATTGCATAAAACGCGGTTTTTTCCCGCCGGAGCGCGGTTCTTGACATTTGGCACGAAATTTCGTACAATATGCTTTACGAAATTTACGATTTTCAAGGGAGGGATGTCTGTGGACATCGGCGGGGTCCATATCGGTTCCCGGCTGGCGCTGGCGCCTATGGCCGGCGTCACGGACGTCGCCTTCCGGGCCGTGTGCCGCTCCCTGGGGGCGGGCTACACCGTCACGGAGATGGTGTCCGCCATGGCGCTGATGCACCAGGACAAAAAATCCCTCCGGCTTCTGGATCTGGCCCCCGGCGAGCACCCCGCCGCCGCGCAGATCTTCGGCTCCGACCCCGTCTGCATGGGCGAGGCGGCGGACAAGGTCTGCCGGATCTCCGACTGCAACGTGATCGACATCAACATGGGCTGTCCCATGGGGAAGATCGTAAACGCCGGGGACGGCTCGGCGCTGATGAAGACCCCGGAGCTGGCGCAAAAAATCATCGAAGCGGTGGTCAAAAGCTCCGACAGGCCCGTGACGGTAAAATTCCGCAAGGGCTGGGACGCGGGGAGCGTCAACTGCGCGGCCTTCGCCCGGATGTGCGAGACCGCCGGCGCCGCCGCCGTGGCTGTTCACGGCAGGACGCGCCAGCAGATGTACGCCGGCCGCGCCGACTGGGACGCCATCCGGCAGGTGGTGGAGGCCGTTTCGATCCCTGTATTTGCCAACGGCGACGTGTTTACGGCCCGGGACGCCGTGCGCATACTAAAAACCACCGGCGCGGCCGGCGTGATGATCGGCCGGGGCTGTCAGGGCTACCCGTGGCTTTTCGCCGAGGCCCAGGCGGCCCTGGAGGGGCGGGAGATCCCCGCGCCGCCGGACTACGGCGTGCGCGTCATCACCGCCCTGGAGCAGGTCAGGGCGGCCAGCGCCCATGTGGGGGAGAAGTCCGCCTGCCTGGAGGCCAGGAAGCACCTGGCCTGGTATCTCCACGGGATGCCCCGGGCGGCTTATTTCCGCCGTCAGATCATGTCCGTGGAGACGCTGGCGGACGTGGAAGCCGCCGCCCGGGATGTGCTGGACTTCCTGCGGGACGTGGAGAGGAGGGGAGATCGTGACGGTTGAGGAGGAGCTTCGGATCGTGCGGGCGGCTTCGTCCGGCGACGGATCCGCCTTTGAACAGATCGTGCGGGAGCACCAGAAGAACGTCTACAATCTGGCCTACAAGCTGACGGGCAGCGAGCAGGACGCCCTGGACGCCTCTCAGGACGCCTTTTTAAAGGCGTATCAGAACCTCCGCTCCTTCCGGGGCGAGAGCCGCCTGTCGGTGTGGCTGTACCGGCTCACCTACAACGCCAGTATGGACATCATCAAAAAATCCCGCCGGAACCGTCTGGTGTCCATGTCCCCGGACGAGGACGGCGCCGTGCCGGACATGCCCGACGACGGGCCCACGCCGGACGAGCAGGTGGAGCGGCGGGAGCGCCTGGAGGCCGTGCGGGAGGCTGTGCTGGCCCTGGACGAGGACAAGCGGCGCATCCTCCTGATGCGGGAGTACCGCCAGATGAGCTACGCGGACATCGCCGCGGCGCTGCGGGTGGAGGAGGGCACCGTCAAATCCCGGCTGGCCAGGGCAAGGGCGGCGCTGGCGGAAAATTTGAAAAAACGTGGAACAATTTCCTTTGATACACAGTCAAATAGACAGCACGAAAAAAAGGAGGCGCGGCGTCATGAGTGACCATGAGCATTTTGAAGAGCTTATCAGCCTCTCTGTTGACGGCGCGCTGGACAGCGCCGGCGAAGCGGAGCTGCGGGCCCATCTGGAGAGCTGCCGGGAGTGCCGGGAGCTTTTCGCCCTCCTCACCGGCGTACACGAGACGCTGAGCATGGAAAAAGACCCCCCGGAGGCCCTGCTGCGGGGCGTCCTGGAGGGGGTGGAGCGCGTGGAGCGGACGCGCAAGACCTTGAAAATACGCCGGACGGGCCTGACGGTGGGCCTTGTGGCCGCCGCCGCGGCCCTGGCCCTGGTGTGCCTGCCCCACAGCGGCAAAACGCCGGGGGCCGACACCGGCATCTCCGCCTACAGCGGCGATACGGGCGCCCCCGTCAGCCTCTTCCCCGACACACGGATCGGTGTCCCCGGCGGGCCCGCCCTTCTGGACAGCGTGGACGACCTTGCCGGCGTCCGGGCCGCGGCCTATTTCCGGGAGCTTCCGGCGGAGCTGGCCGAAACGGCCCCCGACTACCTTTTCGCCAACGGCGACCGGGGCTACAAGGTGCCGGAGGCGCTTTTCGAGGCCCACCGGGACGAGGCCGTGAGGCTGGACGTCCCCGACCCTGCCGGAACCGTCTATCTGGTCGTTCTGACAGACGGTTCCCGGTAAAAGCCTGACCAAACGTCCATCCAAGATCATCTTTCCCGCGCCTGCCGCCGGAAAGATGATTTTTTTACTTTTCCCCTCTTTTCTGCCGGAAGAACTCCCCCAGGAGCGCCCGGCATTCCTCCTCCAGAACGCCCCCGTAGACCCGCACATGCCGATCCAGCGGCTCCATGAACAGGTTGAAGACCCCGCCGCAGGCCCCGGCCCGGGGATCCCGCGCGCCGTAATAGACGGCGTCCAGCCGGGCGTTCAGGGCCGCCCCGGCGCACATGGGGCAGGGCTCCATGGTGACCACCAGACAGCACCCCGTCAGCCGCCAGCCACGTTTCGCGGAGGCGTCCCGAATGGCCTCCGTCTCCGCGTGGCAGGTGGCGTCCCGCTCCTCGGTACGGTTGCGGCCCCGGCCCACGATCCGGCCCTGATCATCCACCACCACCGCCCCTACGGGCGTCTCTCCGGCCCGGGCGGCCTCCCGCGCCAGGGCGAGGGCCTCCCGCATGTATTTTTCCGCGTCCGTCTCCGCCGCCTCCCCCGTGTTGTTTTTTCCATTATAACGCCGTTTTCGCCCGGTGGCAACCGGTATATTTTTCGCCCGTCCCGTTCATAATAAGGAAAAGCCTTTTGGGAGGGAAAAACTATGAAGGTATCCGAGCTTATGAGCGATTCCACCGTTTCCGTCACGCCGGAGGAGAGCGCCGGACTGGCGGCGCGGCTTCTCAGCCGCCACAACATCGGCTCCCTGCCCGTGTGCGACGAGGACGGCCGCGTCCACGGCGTCGTCACCGACCGGGACATCGTCACCCGGTGCGTGGCGGCGGGGGACGACCCGGAGCACACGCCGGTGGAGCGGCTGATGACCAGGGGGGTCATCTCCGTAAACCCCGGCGAGGACGTGGAGCGGGCGGCGGAGCTGATGGGCCGCGGCCAGGTGCGGCGGCTCCCCGTCACCGAAAACGGGAAGCTGGTGGGGATGCTCTCTTTGGGGGACATCGCCAGAACCGCCGCCCTGGACATGGAGGCGGCCCGCGCTCTGGGGGAGATCTCCGGCAATATCCTGAAAAAATAACTGGACAAGTCCTGTAAAAAAGCGTATGATAGTCGAGGACAAAATTCGACTTCTTTCCCGCGCTTTTTTGGAGGATCTGTCATGAAAAAAGTTCTTAAGAAGCTCCCCGCGCTGATTCTGGCCCTGGCCGCCCTGCTGTCGGTCTGCGCCACGGCGCTGGCGGACGACATGGTGGGCCCGGGGCCGGTGCTCCCGCTCCCCACCGTGAAAAAGACGGCGGTGGCCGTGACGCAAGTGGAGGCGGCGCGGGAGAGCGCCGGCAGTATCCGGGTGACCTGGACGGCGGCGCCCGAGGCTGCCGGATACATCGTCCTGCGCAAGGCCCCCGGCGACAAGGGCTGGCGGTGCCTGGGCCTGGTGAACGCCGGCGGGGAGACTACCTTCCTGGATACGCTGGACTCCACCGCCCCTCAACAGTACCTCTACCGGGTGGACGTGCTCCCCGCCGACCGCGACAGGTATGTGGGCGGCGAGGGCGCCGTGGCCGCGGCCGCCAACCTGCTGGTGTGCGTGGATCCCGGCCACTACCTGGGCTCCTCCGGCGCCTGCACCGACGACGGCAAGACCTACCGGGAGTGCGAGTTCGTCCTGGACGTGGGTCTGCGCCTCCGGGATATCCTGGAAAACCGCTACGGCATCCAGGTGCGCATGACCCGCGAAAACGAGAAGATCGAGCTTTTCGGCCTGGTGAACGGCCAGAGCGAGGTGGAGGATCGTGGCCTCTTCTCCCAGGGGTGCGACCTGTTTATCTCCCTCCACACCAACGCCAAGGCCAACCCCGTTCAGGGCTACGCCGCCTGGTATCAGCCCCTCTACATCAATAAGCCCACGGTGATCCTCAACACCATGGCCTGCTCCGACCCGCTGGTGGTGGATATCGCCAACCGGGCGGGCCTCAACCTGGCCGCCGCGAATTACCGTCTGGGCATAGAGAACCAGCCCAATTTCGGCCCCGCCACCGCCGGGGCGATCCCCCACATGGGCGACAAACCAAAACCGGGTGCCGCTCCCGTCCTTGTCTGCTGGCGGAAGGGCAATCGCGGCGACTATTACGGCGTCCTGCGCGGCTCCAACGCCGTGGGCGTCCCGGGCATGATCATCGAGCACGCCTACCACACCGTCCTTGCCATGCGCAAGCTGGCCAACGACGGCGTCCTGGCCCCCCTCTACGCCGATATCGACGCCCGCGCCGTGGCCGACGCCTACGGCTTCGTAGACCTCTCCGCTTACACCTGACGCGCAGCTCCTCCGCGTGTTCCAAAGCTTCCCCGTATTTTTCGGGGAAGCTTCAGCCTGTCGACAAACCCACCCCTATTCCCCGGGGTGGGTTTGTGGTATAATGGTAAAAATAAGAGACGGAAAAGG
>CANQBA010000075.1 GCA_947589545.1 uncultured Oscillospiraceae bacterium
TTTTTACACTTCTATTACTTCTTTATCGCACATCAGCAAAGAGCCAGGGCATGAAGCAGCTCATGGCGGGCGGCGGCGTGGCCCTCATCGGCATCACCCTCGTTCCCCTGCTCTCCGGCCTGTTCACCCCTTGATCGGCGTACAGAAAAGCGCATGGGGACCCCCGGACTCCGGGGGTCCCCGAAAGGAGGGACAGATTAGTTGGGAAGTATCCTCAACTCCATCAAGGACTGGTTTAAGGAAATTCTCGTAGATGGCATCGTGAGCAACCTCGCCAATATGTTCGACAGCGTGAATGAGAAGGTGGGCGAGATAGCCGGTCAAGTCAGCACCACGCCCCAGGCGTGGAACAGCTCCATCTACTCCATGATAAAGACGCTCTCGGAGGATGTGATCGTCCCTGTCGCCGGGTTTATCCTCGCAATCGTGATGGCGCTGGAGCTCATTCAGATGATCTCCGAAAAGAACAATATGCACGGGGACGTGGACACCTGGATGTTCTTCAAGTTGATATTCAAGACCTTCTGCGCCGTGCTTCTCGTCACAAACACCTGGAACATCGTCATGGGCGTGTTCGACGTGGCCCAGAGCGTAGTGTCCAGGGCCTCCGGCATCATCGGAGGCAGCACCTCCATCAATTTAAGCTCCGTCCTGCCGGACCTGGAGGACAGGCTGATGGACATGGACCTGGGGCCGCTCTTTGGCCTTTGGTTCCAGAGCCTCTTTGTGGGTATTACCATGTGGGCGCTGACCATCTGTATCTTCATCATCGTCTACGGGCGCATGATTGAGATATACCTTGTGACCTCCGTGGCCCCGATCCCTATGGCGGCGATGATGAGCAAGGACGCCGGGGGCATGGGGCAGAACTATCTCCGCTCCCTCTTTGCCCTGGGCTTTCAGGCGTTCCTCATCATCATCTGCGTGGCTATCTACGCCGTGCTTGTCCACAACATAGCCGTGACAGCGGACATCAGCAAAGCCATATGGACCTGCATGGGCTACACGGTGCTTTTGTGCTTTACGCTCTTTAAGACCGGCTCAATGGCAAAGTCCGTATTCTCGGCACACTAATCATAAAAAGGAGACTATATGAACGAACAGGAAAAACCCCAAAGCACCGCCACGGTCAGCGTGGATGTAAAAGTTTACCCTTTGGAGGACAAGGGCAATCTCAAAGCCTTTGCCGATGTGACCCTGGGCGGATGCTTCGCCGTCAAGGGCGTCAAGGTCATGGAGGGCGAAAAGGGGCCATGCCCTCCCGCGCCGATGCCAACGGCATCTACTACGACACAGCGTACCCCATCAATAAAGCTATGCACGACAAGTTAAACAAGGCCGTGGTGGGGGCGTACCAAAAGGAGATGGAGAAAACCAGAGAGCCGCGCAGCTCCTCTCTGAGCAACCTCCGACAAAAGCAGTCCGAGCCGCGTACCCCTCCGCAGACCGGGACTAAACGCCCCCCAAACAGGGGCGAGAGATGATGCGGCTTGTGCCGGTCACGCTCCGGGACGCCAACGCCTTTGTCGCCGCTCACCACCGCCACCACAAGCCCGTCACGGGACATAAGTTCTCCGTTGGCTGTCTGTTGGATGGGCGCTTGGTGGGCGTTGCCATTGTGGGGCGGCCCGTGAGCCGGTATCTGGATGACGGTATGACCCTGGAGGTCAACCGGCTTTGCACCACCGGCGAGAAGAACGTATGCAGCTTCCTTTACTCGGCGGCAGCAAGAGCCACAAAAGCTCTTGGATATGTAAGAATCATCACATATATCCTGGACAGCGAACCGGGAACAAGCCTTCGCGCCTCCGGGTGGAGTTGTGCGGGGCTTGCCGGAGGCAAGTGCTGGACAGGCCAGCGGCGTCCCGATGAGCAAAAATACCCGGCGCAGATGAAAATGAGATACGAAAAACAACTAAATAACGAAAGGAGGGCTTCATATAGCCTATGTACCCGTCCCCAAGGACCTGACGGCGGTAAAGACGAAGGTGATGTTTAACCTCACCAAGCGCCAGCTCGTGTGCTTCGGCTCCGGCGCGGCGCTGGGGGTGCCGCTGTTCTTTCTCTGCAAGGGCTTCATGGGGACAAGCGCGGCGGCCATCGTCCTGGTGGTCGTCATGCTGCCCTTTATGCTTTTGGCGATGTACGAGAAGAACGGCCAGCCCCTGGAGAAGATCGTCAGGAATATAGCAAACGTCGTTTTTCTGCGGCCCAAGCAGCGGCCGTACAGAACAAATAACTTTTACGCTGTCCTGGAGCGACAGGACAAGCTGGACAGGGAGGTGTATAGGATTGTCCACGGAAAAGCGCCGTCTTACAAAGGCAGATAAGCGTGAGATTGAGGCGGCAATCGCCCGCGCCAAAAACGCAGACAGGAAAAAGCTGTCCGCCCAGGACAGTATTCCCTTTGAACGGATGTGGCCCGACGGTGTATGCCGGGTTAAACCGGGCTATTTCACAAAGACGGTTGTATTTCAGGACATCAACTACCAGCTCAATCAAAACGAGGACAAGACCGCCATCTTCGACGGGTGGTGCGACTTTCTCAACTACTTCGACAGCTCCGTGAGGTTCCAGCTCTCCTTCATCAACACGGCGGCGAATAAGGACACCTACGGCCAGAGCATCGTTATCCCTCCCCAGGGGGACGACTTCGACTCCATCCGGGCGGAGTACACCGAGATGCTCCGCAACCAGCTTGCCAAGGGCAACAACGGCCTTGTCAAGACAAAGTACCTGACCTTCGGCATCGAGGCGGAGAATTTGAAAACCGCCAAGCCCAGGCTGGAGCGCATCGAGACGGACATCCTCAACAACTTCAAGCGGCTGGGCGTCACGGCCTCGTCTATGGACGGTACGGCCCGCCTCGGGCTCCTGCACAGCATCTTCCACATGGACGAGCAGCAGGACTTCCGCTTCTCATGGGACTGGCTGGCTCCCAGCGGCCTTTCGGTAAAGGACTTCATCGCCCCCAGCTCCTTTGAGTTCAGAAACGGGAACAGCTTCTCCGTTGGCAGGAAGATGGGCGCGGTGTCCTTTCTGCAAATTCTGGCCCCGGAGCTTAATGACCGTATGCTTGCGGACTTTCTGGATATGGAGTCCAGTCTTATCGTCACCATGCACGTCCAGTCCGTGGACCAGACTAAGGCCATCAAGACGGTCAAGAGAAAAATAACCGACCTCCAAAAAATGACCATCGAGGAACAGAAAAAGGCCGTGCGCTCCGGGTACGACATGGACATCATTCCCTCGGACCTGGCCACCTATGGCACGGAGGCAAAGAAGCTCCTTCAGGAGCTCCAGAGCCGCAACGAACGTATGTTCCTCCTGACCTTCCTCGTCCTCAACACGGCGGACAACAAACAGGAGCTTAACAACAATGTGTTCCAAGCGTCCAGTATCGCTCAGAAGTATAACTGTCAGCTCACCCGGCTGGACTTCCAGCAGGAGGAGGGGCTGATGAGCAGCCTTCCCCTGGGGCAGAACCTTGTGGAGATACAGCGCGGCCTCACCACCTCCAGCGTGGCCATTTTTGTCCCCTTCACCACCCAGGAGCTTTTCCAGACTGGCCGGGAGGCCCTCTATTGCGGCATCAACGCCCTCTCCAACAACCTCATCATGGTGGACAGGAAACTCCTCAAAAACCCCAACGGCCTTATCCTCGGGACACCCGGCTCCGGCAAGTCCTTCTCCGCCAAGCGGGAGATCGCCAACGTGTTCCTCGTCACCGACGACGACATCATTATCTGCGACCCGGAGGCGGAGTACGGACCCATCGTTCAACGGCTGGGCGGTCAGGTCATCCACATCTCGCCCACGTCCACGGACTTCATCAATCCCATGGACCTGAACCTCAATTACAGCGATGACGAAAACCCGCTGTCCTTGAAGTCAGACTTTATCCTCTCCCTATGCGAGCTCATTGTTGGGGGCAAAGAGGGGTTACAGCCCGTGGAAAAGACCGTCATTGACCGCTGTGTACGTCTTGTCTACCAGCGGTATCTCAATGACCCCCACCCGGAGAATATGCCCATTCTGGAAGACCTTTACAATGCCCTGCGCTCTCAGGACGAAAAGGAGGCGCAGTACATCGCCACGGCGCTGGAGATATACGTCACCGGCTCCCTCAATGTGTTCAACCACCGCACCAACGTGGACATCGAGAGCCGCATCGTGGCCTACGACATCAAGGAGCTGGGCAAACAGCTCAAAAAGATAGGGATGCTCATTGTCCAGGACCAGGTGTGGAACCGCGTCACCGTCAACCGGGAGGCCCACAAGTCCACCCGGTACTACATCGACGAGATGCACCTTCTTCTGAAGGAGGAACAGACGGCCTCGTACACCGTGGAGATATGGAAACGCTTCAGGAAATGGGGCGGCATCCCCACGGGCCTGACGCAGAACGTGAAGGACCTCCTGTCCAGCCGGGAGGTGGAGAACATTTTTGAAAACTCCGACTACATCTATATGCTCAACCAAGCCTCCGGCGACAGGCAAATACTGGCCAAGCATCTGAACATCTCACCCCATCAGCTCTCCTACGTCACTCACTCCGGCGAGGGCGAGGGGCTGCTGTTTTACGGCTCGGTGATCCTGCCATTCGTAGACCGTTTCCCCAAGGATGCGGAGCTTTACCGCATTATGACCACAAAATTATCCGAGCAGCCTGACGCCATGACTAATTAAATGTTTTTCTGTATGCCTGACTCCAACCGACCGGCAAAGGCGCGTTCGCACAGCATGAAAAAGTTGGCAGCATAAAATGTATTGCATTGTGATATACAATGTGATATAATGCCTTACAGAAAGGTGGTATGAATCATGGCTGCGAGAACTGCGAATGTTGTGGCGCGTGTGGAGCCGGATATAAAGGTGCGGGCCGAGGGCATCATGGAGAAAATGGGTATCTCCGCATCCACGGCGATCAATATGTTTTATCGGCAGGTCATTTTCTGCAACGGGCTGCCCTTTGGCCTCGCTGTACCGAAAGCGTATGACGAGATGACAAAGGAGGAGTTTGACGCAGCGATGTCTGTCGGGCTTGCCGAGGCCAAGGCCGGTAAGTCTGCTCCCGCAGATGAGGTTTTTGACCGGCTTATAGGTGAGCTTGCCGATGGATGAGAGATATTCCGTCGAGATTACCCCATTCGCTGAGAGTGCTTTGAGGGAGATTGGCCGGTACATCAAGTTAAGCCTGGGGTCCACGCAAAATGCCATCAGCACCCTGACTGCGATTCGGAAGGAAATAGCGTGGCTGGACGTCATGCCCGCCCGGTTCGCACTCACGCCCGATGAGCCGTGGAGGTCCGAGAGGGTGCGAAGGATGCTGGTCCGAAATTTCTATGTGTATTTCTGGGTCGATGAGGCCGCGAAAGCTGTGCGGGTAGTCCACATCGTATATGTGGGCCGTATCCAAAAGGCACAGCTTGACTTGATGGACATGGAATAAAAGTAAATAAATAACAGTTGACCGTTGGAGTGATCCGGCGGTCTTTTTTGTTGGAGGTGATCCTATCTCAAAATCCCCACGGCTTCAATTCACGGAGGACGAGCTCACTACCCCATATGTCAGACAGGCGGCGCACCGGGCGGAAAAGGCGTCGGACAAGCTGGAAAAGGCCGAGAAGAAGATACCCACAAAGAAGGTTTTAAAGAAAAACCGGGTCCTGGACGAAAAAACCGGCAAGATCTCCACCTCGCTCAAATTTGAGGACGTGAAGAAGCGCCCGCCCTCCAAGCTGACGCACAACGCCGCCTCCGTCCCCGTTGCCTCCGTCAGCGTGACGGCCCACCGGCAGGTCCATGAGTACGAGGACGACAATGTGGGCGTGGAGAGCGCCCACAAGCTGGAGGAGTCCGCCGAAGGTGCCGGGAGGCTGGCGCAAAGCTCCCGCCGTTCCCGGAAAATGAAGCCCTACCGCAACGCCGCCCGCGCCGAGGCAAAGGCGGACAAGGCTAATCTGGACGCCATTCAAAAGGTTGCAAAATCCAACGACCCGCAGTTTCACAGCAACCCCCTCTCCCGCTGGCAGCAGAAGCAGGCTATCAAGAAGGAGTACGCCGCCGCCAAGAGAAGCGGCCAGGGCGCGGCATCGGCGGGCAAGCTGGCCTCCAGCTCCGCAAAGAGGGCGGCAAAGGCAAGCGAGAAAACAGCCGCCTTTGTCCGTAAGAACGGGAAGGGCGTCGCCGTCGCCGGTGCGATCCTGGTCGTGGTCCTTGTCATGCTGGGCGCTGTGTCCTCCATCGTTTCTTTGTTCGGCGGAGGCGGCGGCTCAGGCGTTGCTGGGACCACCTATCCAATCGAGGACGCGGATATGCTCGCCGCCGAGGAACAGTATTCCGCATTGGAGGCAGAGCTGCAAAGTTACCTGAACAACTACGAAAGGACACACAGCTATAATGAGTACCGCTATAATCTGGATGCCATTGAGCATGACCCCTATGTGCTTATTTCCGCTGTGACGGCTATGGCGGGAGGCCCGTGGACGGCTGACGGCATCGGCGGCATCCTCCAAAGCCTCTTTGACCGACAGTATATCCTCACGGAGAATGTGGTCACGGAAACAAGGTACAGAACTAAAACGCGGACCGGGACACAGGAAGTAACAAATCCCGAAACGGGTGAGGTAACGGTTGAAGAATACGAATATGAGGTTGCGGTCCCCTACACCTATACCATCTGCACGGTGGCGCTGGAGAACTTCAACCTCAGTCACGTCCCGGTTTACGCCATGTCCCACGACCAGCTTGCCATGTACGCCATGTATATGGGGACGCTGGGCAACCGCCCGGACCTGTTCCCGGACTCCGGCTATGTGGACCGCTACTTCAACACCCACTATGACGCCTATGAAATACCCGCCGAGCGCCTGACCGACCCGCGCTTCGCCGCCATGATGGAGGAAGCCCGGAAATACTTCCTCTACCCCTACGTCTGGGGCGGCAGCTCCCCGGAAACGTCCTTCGACTGCTCCGGCTTTGTGAGCTGGGTAGTCAACAACTGTGGCGTGGGCTGGAGCATCGGGCGGCTGGGGGCCAACGGGCTTCGGAATATCTGTACGGCGGTGTCCCCCTCAAACGCCCGCCCCGGCGACCTCATCTTCTTTCAGGGGACCTACGATGCCACCGGCGCGTCCCATGTGGGCATCTACCTGGGCGACGGAATGATGCTCCACTGTGGGGACCCCATTCAATACGCGAACATCAATACGAACTACTGGCAGGAGCATTTTTTAAGCTATGGCCGGCTGCCGGAGCCGTAAATTTAAGGAGGTATTATGAACCCGAAAATTAAAAAGCTGAAAGACGAAAAGGAGAAAAATCTGGACAAGATCGCCGCGCTCCAGGAGCGAAACCGGGAGATCGACGCCACCGTGACCAAGCTGGAAAACACGGACATCATCGGCATGGTGCGGGAGATGGGCGTCACGCCGGAGAAGCTCATGGAGCTGCTGGACAGTCTGCGGGTCAACCCCGCCGCCGCTGTCAATGCCGCAAAGGAGGCCGCCCATGAGTAAACTGAAAATCCTGCCCCTCACACTGGCCGTCGTGCTCTGCATGACGGCCTTTTCCGTTCCCGCCCATGCCGCCGGGTGCTACGCCTCCAATGAGGACGGCGAGGAAACGCCGCCCGACGCCATAGACAGCATCGTTGTTGGCACGGAGGAGATCGAGCTTTCTGACGGCATCCCGGACGGGATACTCGACTGGCTGTTCTCCGGCGGCGGTGCTGGAACCCCCCTGACCCCGGACGGCAACCTGACGCTTGTGGACGACTTCTTCTCGTCCATCATTCCCGATGGCGGGGATGAAAGCGAACGCCAGGAAAAGCAGTTCATCACCCTCCAGAGTAAAAACGGCAACTACTTCTACCTGGTCATTGACAGGGCCGGGGACACGGAGAATGTGTATTTTCTCAATCTCGTTGACGAGGCCGACCTCATGGCTCTTTTGGAGGAAAGCGGCGGTCAGCTCCCGGAGAACGTCTGCACCTGTGCGGACAAGTGCGTTGTGGGGAGCATCGACACCGATTGCCCCGTCTGCCGGGTCAATATGAGCGAGTGTACCGGCAAGGAGGCCGTGGCCGACCCTGAACCTGAAAAGGAGCCGGACACCGCGCCCGACAGGGATAAGTCCGACACCGATGAGCCGTCCAACAGCGGTAAGTCCACAAATCTGCTCCCCGTCCTTGTGCTGGTCGTCGCCCTCGCGGGCGGCGGCGCCTTCTACTTCCTCAAAATCCGTAAGAAGTCCCCCAAGGCCAAAGGCCCCACGGACCTGGACGAATACGACTTCGGCGAGGACGACGAGGACGAGGAAACGGAGATCGACGACGCCGAGCTTGCGGAGGACGCTTCTGACGAGGACGTGGATAAGGGGGAAGCGTAACGGCGCTATAAGCACATGAAGATTTTCGACAGCTGCGCCCGGCGCGTCACCTTGGTGGAGGCGGCGGAGGACATCGCAAGCGACCTTGCCTTTGAAAAATATCTTGAAAACCTTGCCCGCCGTCCTATGGAGAACGGGACAGTTTGGGGCGAAATCTTACATCACTATATGACAAAATTGGAGGAGCCTTTGAAAATATGAAAAGACTTGTAATAGCGGAAAAGCCCTCTGTGGCAATGTCCATCGCCGCCGTCCTCGGCGTCAATGGCCGGAAGGACGGGTATATGGAGGGCGCGGACACCATCGTTTCCTGGTGCGTGGGGCATCTGGCGGCCCTTGTCGGACCCGAAGCCTACTCCGAAAAGTTTACCAAGTGGGACAGGGCCGATCTGCCCATTATCCCCGCCGAATGGAGGTACAAAGTCCCCCGTGACAAGCACACACAGTTCGAGGTCCTGCGGCGGCTCATGGGCCGGGAGGACGTGAGCGAGGTCGTCAACGCCTGCGACGCCGGGCGGGAGGGCGAGCTTATCTTTCGTAATGTGTACGCCCTGGCTGGCTGCGCCAAGCCCATCCTGCGCCTGTGGATCAGCAGCATGGAGGACAGCGCCATTATGGAGGGCTTCAATGCCCTCCGCCCCGGTGTGGAATACGACAACCTCTTTGCCGCCGCCCGGTGCCGGGAGTGGGCGGATTGGCTGGTGGGCATCAACGCCACCCGGCTTTTCTCCGTGGTCTACCACCGCACCTTGAAGGTGGGCCGGGTCATGTCCCCGACCCTGGCGATGCTGGTGGAGCGCGAGGCCCAGATCAGCGCCTTTACGCCGGAGAAGTTCTACACCGTGGAGCTGGACCTGGGCGGCTTCACCGCCGAGAGTGGGAGGTTCACCAGGAAGGCCGACGCCGACGCCATTTTGAGGAATACATCCTCTGTTACGGTCAAATCCGTCAACAGCAAGGAGAAGTCCGATAAAGCCCCGGCGCTCTATGATTTGACTACCCTCCAGCGGGAGGCCAACCGCGCCCTGGGGTACACGGCCCAGCAAACGCTGGACTATCTCCAAAGCCTCTATGAGAAGAAGCTCTGCACCTACCCCCGGACCGACAGCCGGTATCTCACCGACGATATGGCGGACAGCGTGGCCTCCATCGCGGACTTTGCTGCCGCTGTCCTCCGTGAAACTGCCCCCGCAATGGTCAACGCCGCCCAGGTGTGCGACAGCCGCAAGGTCAGCGACCACCACGCTATCGTCCCTACCGCCGTGGCTGGTAAGACAGACCCGGCATCCCTCCCTGCCGGGGAGCGCGAGGTCCTGATGCTGGTGTCCCGCCAGGTGCTCCGGGCCGTCTCCGGCGCGTACCGCTGTGAGATTACTGTCGTCACGCTCGACTGCGCCGGTCAGTCCTTCACCGCCAAGGGCAAGGTCACGTTGGATACGGGCTGGAAGGTCTACGCGGACAGCGAGGCCATGGAGAGCAATCTTCCTGCCCTCAATACCGGCGACACTTTCCCCGTCACCTCCGGCAAGGTCCGGGAGGGCAAGACCACCCATCCCAGCCATTTCACGGAGGACACACTTCTTTCCGCTATGGAGACTGCCGGGGCCAAGGATATGCCGGAGGACGCCGAGAGAAAGGGCCTCGGCACTCCGGCCACCCGCGCCGGGATCATTGAAAAGCTCATCGCCACGGGCCTTGTGGAGCGCAAGAAGGCCAGAAAAACAGTGAACCTTATCCCCACCGGCATCGGCGTCTCTCTGGTGACGGTTTTGCCCGCCCAGCTCCAGTCGCCGCTCCTGACGGCGGAGTGGGAGAACCGGCTTAAAATGGTGGAACGCGGGGAGCTTGACCCGGAGGGCTTCATGGAGGACATCTGCCGCATGGTGCGGGAGCTTACGGACATGTACGCTCCCGTCCCCGGCGCGGAGGTCCTTTTCCCCTCCGGGCGGGAGGCTGTGGGCAAGTGTCCCCGGTGTGGCGGCGATGTGACCGAGAGCAAGCAGGGCTTTTTCTGCGAGAAGAACGACTGCCGCTTTGCGCTCTGGAAGGACAACAAGTTCTTGACCGGCAAGAAGATCACCCTCACAAAGAAGCTGGTGGCGGAGCTTTTGAAAAACGGGCGGGCCTTTGTGAAGGGCATTTGGTCGGAGAAAACCGGCAGGACCTTCGACGCCACCCTCACCCTCACCGACGACGGCAAGCTCACTCGCTACGGCTTTGATTTCAAGGAGGGGTCCGCATGAGGCTGACCCCGGAGGAACGGGAGACGATCATCCTCTACAACGAGGCGGAGGACACCGCCAGCGTTTATACCCACGACCCACGCCTCATGGAGAAGCTGAAAAATCTCCATGAGCGTGACCCGGAGAAGGTCTACCCGGAGGGACCCGTCAACTCGGATGTGGCGACCTATACCGTCCCCAAGCGGTGCGTCAGCATACGCCCTCCGTACAGCGACCAGCGCCGCACCGCCCAAAGCGAGAGAGCCAAACATCACGGCCTTTTGCCCCCGTCCAGAGAAAAATAGCCCCTGCCTCCGCATGAGCCAACGTCCCATGCGGAGGCGTTCCCTTTTTTGAAGCTCATGGAGGCCCCTTTTTGAAAAAAGTCCATTTTCTTTCCCGCAGCAGGGAAATCTGTGATATAATACTCATAACAATGAGGGAGGTGCGCTTATGACTGACTACGAGAAGGCCGTCGCGCTGTGGCAAAAGCGGCACATCACCACCGATGCCGAGCTTGCCGAGGCGCTGAACGGACACAGCATCGCCTTTGCCTACCATTCCGGCAAGATTGAGAATGAAAACGTGACGTACAACGACACCCGTGAGATTTTCGAGCACGACGGCGTGACCAGCTACACCGGGGACCTGCGGACGCTCTTTGAGATACGCAATTCCAAGGAGGCCAACGAGCTTCTTCTGTCGGCCTTCAACGAAAAGCGGCCTGTGGATGAAGCCCTTGTCCGCGAGTTCCAGCGGGTACTCACGCAGAACACCTACGACACCCGCCGCTGGCAGCTCGGTGAGCGGCCCGGCGAATTTAAGCGCCACGACTATGTGACCGGGAAGAATGAGATCGGCGCGTCCCCGGAGGATGTGCCGGAGGAAATGGCGGAGCTTTTAGCCGAGCTTGAGGGTGTCCCCGACGACAAGGCCCTGACAGCCGCCGCGTATTTCCACGCCAAGTTTGAGAACATCCACCCCTTTGCCGACGGCAACGGGCGCACGGGACGGCTCCTGATGAACTACCTCCTGCTGCTCCACGGCCACCCGCCCGTCATCATCCATGAGGAGGACCGAAAGGGCTACTACGCCGCTCTGGAGGCGTGGGATGAGCGGCAGGAGCTTGAGCCGCTGACCGCGTTCCTCCGGGAGCAGACGGCCAAGACGTGGCAGAAGCAGATTGAGCGCGAGGACAGGAAAAGGAACAGCCCGGACAGATAAGTACAATAAAATACGTCAAAGGACGGCTTGTGAACAATCACAGGCCGTCTTTTATTATTTCAGGAAAGGAGTGTATTATGGCAGAACCGAGCAAGACCAACAAGGAACGGTTAAAGGAAATAACGGACGGCATTGAGGCCGGGATCAAGGAGCTTTTTCAGTCGGACAGATTTGCAAACTACCTTCGGACCATGGGGCGATTCCACAAGTATAGCGTCAACAACACGCTGCTCATCCATATGCAGAAGCCCGACGCCACGCTGGTGGCCGGATTTCAGAAGTGGAAAACGCAGTTTGGGCGCAACGTGAAGCGCGGCGAAAAGGGCATCACCATCATCGCCCCCACGCCCTTCAAAAAGAAGATAGAGGAAGCCAAGCTGGACCCGGACACGAAGCTCCCCATGCGGGATAAGGACGGGAAGATCATCATGGAGGAAACGGAAATCTCCATCCCCATGTTTAAGCCCGTCACCGTCTTTGATGTGTCGCAGACCGAGGGCAAGCCCCTGCCCCAGCTCGCAACCAGCCTCAACGGGCGGGTAAAAAACTACGAGCTGATGATGGAGGCCATCAAGCGGGCGTTGCCTGTCCCCATCGTCATGGAGGCCATGAAGCCGGAAATGGACGGGTATTTCAGTCTGGACCGTCAGGAGATCGCGCTCCGCGAGGGCATGGGTGAGGCGCAGACGGTATGTGCCGCCGTCCATGAGATGACCCATGCCACCCTCCACAACTACGAGCAGCAGAAACAGGCCGCCGCCAAGGAGGGTGAGGAACCTCCCGCGCCCAAGGACAGAAACACCGAGGAAGTGGAGGCCGAGAGCGTGTCCTACGCCGTGTGCCAGTATTACGGCATCGGGACGGGCCAGAACAGCTTCGGCTACATCGCCTCCTGGAGCGAGGGCCGGGACCTGAAGGAGCTGCGGGACAGTCTGGAAACCATCAACCGCACAGCCGGAGAGCTCATCAGCGGCATTGACAAGGCCCTTGAGGAAATCTGCAAGGAGCGCGGCATCGACATGAGTGCCATCAGGACCGAGGCCCCGGCCCCGGAGCCGGTCAAGGAGGAAACGGAGGTGCCGGAGCCAACGGAGGTCCAGGAGCCCATGGACGCCCCGGAAACAGCGGAGTCCACGGAGCCGGAGAGGCCGTCCCAGGTCCTGCTTCTTGTGGATGACAGCGTGTATCTGCACGTCCAAACAACCGACGACGGTTACGATTACACCCGCTATGACAAAGAAAGTATGCGGCTTCTGGACGGTGGGCAGCTCGACGAGCCGCATATCCTCATTTCCACGGCGGCGCTGAAAATCTGTGAGCTTTGCGAAATTGGGGATACCTCCATGAAATACGCGCCTCTCTCCATGATTGAAACCTTGCAGGAGGCGCAGACAAGCATTGACTCCACTCCCGCAGCCGAGGCCGGGGAAACGCTGGAGCAAGCTCTTGACGAGTACCCTTTGCCGGACGCGGACTTGGGCGAGAAGGACCTGGAACAATGCGGGTATCTGGACCATGACCTCCTGCCCCTGTCCAGGGAGAGGGCCGTTGAGCTTTGCCGGAAGGACCTGACCGTTTACGCCATTGTGGACGGCGGGGAGGCGGAGCTTATGTTCGAGCCGGAGGATGTAGAAACGGCGGAGAACGCCCTCATCTTCGCCGTGGACCGGGCGGAGTGGAAGATGTCCACCGAGTTTGCGGAGAAGGTCAATGAACGCATGGAGCATCAGCCGGAGCGCGAGGCCGCCTTTCTCGCCCACGCCGGGGACGCCTACGCTATCTACCAGGTAAAGCCCGGTGAGGACGGGCGGGGTGTGCGCTTCATGGGCCTTGACGAACTTCACGCCCTGGGGCATGAGGTAGAGCGGAGCCGCTATGAGCTTGTCTACACCGGCCAGCTCCAGGAGAGCGAGAGCTTGGATAATGCCCTCAACGAGCTTTATGACCAATTCAACCTCCACCACCCGGAGGACTACCACCACCCCTCCATGAGCGTCAGCGACATCGTTGCCGTCAAGCGGGACGGTGTGGTATCCTGTCATTACTGCGACACCGTTGGCTTCACAGAGGTCCCCGGCTTTCTCAAAGACAACCCTTTGAAAAATGCCGAGATGAGCATGGAGGACGACTACGGCATGATAGACGGCATCATCAACAACGGCCCAAAACAGCCCACTGTCGCCGAGCTGGAGGCCCAGGTCAGGGCCGGACAGCCTATCTCCCTTTTGGATTACGCCGAGGCGGTCCAGCGGGAGAAAAAGCCCTCCGTGGTGGAACGCCTCAAAAACCAACCAAGGGATGAGCGGAAAAGAACAGCGCCGAAAAAGAGCGCGGAAAGGGAGCTTTAAAATGAATGATCTGACACACGATGAAATGAACCTTATTTGCATCTACTCCGGCGACAACGACACCAGGGAGGGCGTCATTCGGGCGCTCACCACCATGCGGGCGGCTCTTGAACCTGACGAGACGGAGCTTTTGGATCTCACCGACTCCGCCGTTGCCAAGCTCACCGCTATGACAGACG
>CANQBA010000076.1 GCA_947589545.1 uncultured Oscillospiraceae bacterium
CTGGTTACTACTCTTGTGGGGTACTTCTTTCGCAAATTTTCTCTTATTGCATTCTTGACTTCACACCATTAGACTTTTCCAGATACTGAAGAAGCTTTCCCCTCGCACGGGCCAGCGAGGATTTGACCTTACTCTCACTGAAGCCGAACCGGGCGCTGAGCTCCTTCACGGGAGTCATGAACCAGTACCGGCAGACAAACAGATTCCGCGTCTCGGCGGAAAGCGTCTTCAAAAAGCCGTCAATGGCCCGGGTCAGCTCCCGCAGCTCCACACCGCTTTCCGTCTCCGTTCCCCCCGGAAGGCACTCGGAGAGCTCCTCCAGGCACAGCGCTGTCTGCCCGCCGCCCCGTTTTTCTCTGTCCCTGTCCCGCAGACGATTTAAGGCGACGCGGCGAGTCAGCTTGCCCAGATAGGTCTTCAGCGTTTCCGGTCTCTGGGGCGGGATGCTTCTCCAGGCAACCAGCCAGACGTCATTGACGCACTCCTCGCAGTCGCGCTCGTCGCCCAGAAGCCGCCCGGCGATGGCGTGGCAATAACCGCCATATTTTGACCGCGTCTCGGTCAGCGCCCGCTGATCCCGCGCCCAATAGAGGCCTACGATTTCCCCGTCCTCCACGGTATCACCTTCTTTCTGTCTTGATGATGTGAGGGCCCTCACTCTTATACTCACCAAATCGCTTCCGACGTCGCATGGAAAGGGGAAAAAAATGCCCTCCGGGAGGCGAAAGGGCTTTCCGGAGGGATAAGATGGGAAACAGATGACGCGCCAGTCATGGTTCCGGCGGGGATATTGTAGTCCTTCAAGACGGGGAATTTCCGCTCTTGAACCTCAAAACGATTTTTCGTGAATCTATCGTACAGTAGAGGCCGCCTGGAAAGGCGGCCTCTACTGCGTTGATTGACAGCCCGGATATTGACCGGCTTCCGCGACGACACCGGCAGCTGGGGAACGTGTTTATACCCGTTTCCATACGACACCGGCGGGGGTGTCGGTGAGCTCGATGCCCTGGGCGCGCAGCTCATTGCGGATGCGGTCGGCTTCGGCGAAACTTTTGGCCTTTTTGGCCTCGGCGCGCTTTAAGACCAGGGCGTCCACAGCGGGGTCGCCCTCGCCGGTGACGGTGATGCTCGCCCCCGCTCCGATGGACATGGTTGCCTTGATTTCCCCAAGCTCCACGGTCTTTTTGCGCAATGCGGCGGCCTTCTCGGTCAAGCTCAGGCTCAGAACACGATCGTAGTCGCCAATGACGGCCAGGCACGTGGCGTCGTTGGTGCCGGCCTTCAGGGCGTCGTAGACGGCGGTGACACCCAGGGAGGTGTTCAGATCGTTTCCCACAGCCTTCATGAATTTCTGCCGGGAGGCCTCCAAAACGGCCTCGTCCACCGCCCCGTCGTCCGGATCCAGGGCGGCTATACGGGCGATGAGCTTGCGGTAGGCGCCGGCGGCGTTGTCCAGGTTCTCCCAGGAGAACACCAGCGCCTTGCGGTAGTGGCTCTGGAGACAGAAGAAGCGGTAAGCCAGGGGGTCATAACCCTTCTCCTCCAGCAGGGAGACGGTCAGAAATTCCCCCTTGGACTTGGACATCTTGCCGTCGTCGGTGTTCAGATGGTGGACGTGGAACCACTGGGGGCACCAGGGGTGGCCCAAGTAGCTCTCAGATTGGGCAATCTCATTGGTGTGGTGGGGGAAGGCGTTGTCGATGCCGCCGCAGTGGAGATCTAGGTACTCGCCGTTGTACTTTAAGGAGATGGCGGAGCACTCGATATGCCAGCCTGGGTAGCCCACGCCCCAGGGGGAGTCCCACTTCAGGGCCTGATCTTCGAATTTGGATCTGGTGAACCAGAGGACGAAGTCGTTTTTGTTCCGCTTGTTCGCGTCCTCCTCCACGCCCTCCCGGACGCCCACCTGCAGGTCCTCCTGGTCGTGGTCGAAGAAGATGTGGTAGCGGGCCAGCTTCGAGGTGTCGAAGTAGACGTTGCCCCCGGCGATGTAGGCATAGCCTCTGTCCAAAAGGCCCTGTACCATGTTGATAAACTCCGGGATGAGGCCCGTGGCGGGCTGGACGGTATCGGGGGTCTTGATATTGAGCTTGGCGCAGTCGGCAAAAAAGGCGTCGGTGTAGAATTGGGCAATCTCCAGGACGGTCTTGTGCTCGCGTTTCGCACCCATGAGCATCTTGTCCTCGCCGGTGTCGGCGTCGGAGCTGAGGTGGCCCACGTCGGTGATGTTCATGACGCGGTTCACATCGTAGCCCTCATACCGGAGGTACTTTTCCAGGACATCCTCCATGATATAGCTGCGCAGGTTGCCGATGTGGGCGAAGTGGTAGACCGTGGGGCCGCAGGTGTACATCTCCACCCGGCCGGGGGTGTGGGTGGTGAAGGGCTCTTTTTTGTGGGTGGCGGAGTTATAAAGATACATGGTCGTTCTCCTCTTTCATCTTTTGTTCAAGCTCATCGACTCTGGCCCGCAGGGCACAGAGCTCGGCCTTCACGGGGTCGGTGACGCTGACCTGATCCACGTTGCCGGCGTAATTGACCCGCTCCCCGGCGATCCTCACCACCCGGGCGGGGACGCCCACGGCGGTGGAATCCGGCGGCACGGGGTTCAAGACCACGGCTCCTGCGGCCACGCGGGCGTTGTCCCCCACGGTGAAGGGGCCCAGCACCTTGGCGCCCGCGCCGATGAGCACGTTGTTGCCGATGGTGGGGTGGCGCTTGCCGTGATCCTTGCCGGTGCCGCCCAGGGTGACGCCCTGGTAGAGGAGCACGTCGTCGCCGATTTGGGCCGTCTCGCCGATGACGATGCCGCTGCCGTGGTCGATGACGAGCCTGCGGCCAATCGTTGCGCCGGGGTGGATCTCGATGCCCGTCCGGCGCTTGGCATGCTCGGAGATGGCCCGGGCCAGCAGGGGATGCCCGTGGATCCACCACCAGTGGGCCCGCCGGTAGGCCCGCTCGGCCCGGGGACCGGGATAGAGGAAGTAGATCTCCAGAGACGACCGGGCCGCCGGATCCCGGGCCTTGTAGGCGCCGATCATCTCGCGTGTCTTTTCAAACATACTATTTTTATTTCCTTTCCGGGGGACGCAAAAAGCCCCCTATGGATCGCTCCATAGGAGGCGCGAAAGCGCGGTTCCACTCCCGTTTGTTCCTTGGCCGGCCTCTCGCCGGCCTCCGCCTTAACGCGGCGTCACGGAGGGCCATTTCCTGCCCTCCCGCTCCCGGGCGCACTTCCCGGCGGCTTCACCGGGCGCGCTTCCAGCCTGCGCGCGCCCTCTCTGGGGCTTCCCCGCCGTTACTCTTCCCGTTCATCGCGGTAACATATTGTATGTCAGTTTAGCAGATAGTGTGCGATCCGTCAAGAGGTTTTTTGCCGGACTTGAAACAATTCTCTTATTATAGTATACTTTTCACCGGGACTCAACAGCGGCACAAACCGAAATTTTTGGAGGTTATCGCATGAAGGTTGTAAAATCTGAATCAAACAGTGACCTTGATCGTCTTGAAGCATATTTAAGAGACCGATATTTTGAAAGCGGCCACGCCATTTCGTGGCTCCCCGCAAGGCTGCATGACCTTATCTACAGAGTTGGCGTACAGGAAATGAACGAGGGGCGGGAGAAGTCTGTCGATCACATATATTTGTGGGAAGAAAACGGGGAAATCGCGGCGTGTATCCTTCCGGACGAAGAAAACATATATGTAAGCATTAAAAACGGTTTTGAACGGCTCTTTCCGTCCATGGTCGATTTCAGTGAGAAAAATTGCCGGTCCCTGTTTGCCAAGGCAGAAGATGGGTCGGTCAAGTTTTGGGTCGCAGTGAGCGACAGCCTTGCCTATGCGCAGGAGGCGCTTGTCAGGCTGGGCTACAGCAAATATGCGGAAAAGGAATATTTGAACTGCGTTTTTCCGATGGAAACGGATTTTTCCATAGAACTGCCCGATGGGTTTCGGTTTTTATATGGTGAAAAATATCCAAATGAGGAAAACAAATGGAGCGCGCTCCGTTTGGGCTTTCACCCCGACGATGAATCGCCTGACTACAAAGCTGATATGAGGCCATATATGACAAGGAAAAAATCGTCCATGTATCAGGACAGCTTTGAGTGCGTCATTGTGGACGAAAACACCAGGCGGGGAAATGATGTCTGCGCGTACAGCTTTGTTTATGTTGACAAAAGGACAGGCACGGCCTTGATAGAGCCGGTAAGCACAAGAAAAGCGTATCGCCGCAAAGGCTTCGGTACAGCCATGCTGCATGGAGCGATCCTGCGGTGTAAAAAACTCGGCATTGAAAAGTGCTATGTGGATTCTTTCGGCTGGAGAAAGGATTTCTATACTGCAGCGGGTTTTATCACGGAGGATAGCGTTTGTTTCTGGTATAAAACACTCAACTGACACCTCTTGGGCCGGTGATATATTTTATATATCATATATCCCCCTGCACCAGCACCGCGCCGTTTTTGGCAAAATATTCCACGCCGGAGATGACGGTGGTGATCAGGATGACGATCCACATCAGGGTATTGACGGTGAAGGAGCCGGCGATGGCGATGTTCGCCACCTGCGGCACCATCATGACGCACAGCCCGATCATGGTGCAGGCGGTCTTGATCTTACCGCTCCAGCCGGCGGCCATCACGGTGCCGTGGGAGGCGGCCACCATCCGCAGGCCCGAGACGGCCAGCTCCCGGGCGATGACCACCATGCAGACCCAGGAGGGCATCGTCCCCTGCTCCACGAAGATCACCATGGCGGAGATCACCAGCAGCTTGTCCGCCAGGGGATCCATGAACTTGCCGAAGTCGGTGACCAAGCCCCTGGCACGGGCCAGCTTGCCGTCCACAAAGTCGGTGAGGGAGGCCGCGATGAAGATGGCCAGGGCCACCCAGCGGTTCCACAGCAGCAGCACCGCCATGAATATGGGCACCAGGATCATGCGCAGGATCGTAAGCTTGTTGGGGAGGTTCATTTTCTTCATGGTCGTATGCTCCTTTACACTGTCTCGCCGGCTAAATCGCCGTCCAGATCGCCCCGGAGGACGACGTTGTAAAATTCCCCGGCGGCGCACTCCTCCGGGCTTCCGAAATAGATGTATCCGTCCACGTCGGGGCTCTCGGCGAAGCTGCGGCCCACGTAGAGGCCCGTGTCCTCGTCAAATCCCTCGCAGAGCACCCGCACGGTGCTCCCTACCCGGGAACGGTCGAAGTCCTCCATGATGCCCGCCTGGAGCTCCCGGACGATCTCGGCCCGCCGTGCGGCCTCGTCCGCGTCCACATGGGGCATGTCATAGGCGGGGGTGCCCTCCTCCGGGGAGAAGGGGAAGACGCCGGCCCGCTCGATCCTGGCCTCCCGCAGAAAATCGCACAGCTCCTCAAATTCCGCCTCGCCCTCGCCGGGCAGGCCAGTGATGAGGCTGGTGCGCAGCACCACGCCGGGGATGCGGGCCCGGAGCTTGGGGAAAAGAGCGCGGATATCGTCGCCGGTGCCCCGGCGGCGCATGTCCTTCAAAATCTTATTGTTGATGTGCTGGATGGGGATGTCCAGATATTTCAGAACCTTGGGCTCCGAGGCGATGACGTCGATCAGCTCGTCGTCCACCGCGTCGGGGTAGAGGTAGTGGAGGCGTATCCACTCCAGCCCGTCGATCCTCGTAAGCTCCCGGGTGAGCTCCGCCAGGGCACGGCGGCGGTAGAGATCCACGCCGTACATGGTGGGATCCTGGGCCACGACGATAAGCTCCTTGACCCCCGTCTCCGCCAGGGCACGGGCCTCGGAGAGGATGTTCTCCATGGGCCGGGAGCGGTATTTGCCCCGGATGGAGGGGATGACGCAGTAGGCGCAGTTGTTGGAGCACCCCTCGGCGATCTTGATGTACGCCCAGCCCGGGCCGGTGGAGACCACGCGGCCCGCCTCGTCCAGGGGGGCGTTGATGTCGCCGTAGGCGCGGGGCTTCCGCTGGGCGGGGGCGTCCGGGGCGGCCTTTTTCAGGACGTCAACGATCCTGCCGACGCTGCCGGTGCCCAGGAGGGCGTCGATCTCCGGCATCTCGGCGAGGAGCTCGTCCTGATACCGCTGGGCCAGACAGCCGGTGACGATGAGCTTTTGAAGCTTCCCGGCCTTTTTCAGCTCCCCCATGGCCAGGATGTTCTCAATGGCCTCGGACTTGGCGCTCTCGATGAAGGCACAGGTGTTGACGATGGCGGCGTCGGCCTCCTCCGGAACCCCGGTCAGCTCAAAGCCGGCCTCGTCCAAAAGAGAGAGCATCTGCTCGGAATCTATCAAATTTTTGGCACAGCCAAGGGAAATGAGGCAAACCTTAGTCATCCGTTTCCTCCGAAAAATCGTAAAATTCGTACCGTCCCAGGACGTTTTTGATCTCGTCCCAGGAAAAGCCCCGGCGCAGAAGCATGTCCGTCAGGCGCTTGCGCTCCTTGGGATCCGGCCGGACGCCCCGGAGGCGGCGGTCGACGAGGGCGTCGATGGCTTCCGTATCCTCCGGAAGCTCCGCCAGGGCTTCCTCCCAAAGCTCCCGGGGCACACCCCGGCGATAGAGCTCCTGACGCACCCGCCCGGGGCCGTATCCCTTTTGGGCGTAGTGGCGGGCCAGGGAGGCGGCGTACCGGGCGTCGTCCAGATACCCCACACTCTTCAGGTAATCCGCGGCGTCCTCGGCGTCTTCGGCGCTGACACCCTTCTCCCGGAGCTTGTCCGTCAGTTCCTTCCGGGACAGGGGGCGCGTCCCCAAAAGGCGCAGAGCCCGCTCCCGGGCGCTCCATTTGGAGGCGGCGGCCCGGAGAGAATCAAATTCCTCCCCCGCAAAGCGCCGGCCGGCGTAGACCGAGAAGTCGGCAATGAGGGCCAGGGAGAGGGTCAGCGACTCTCCGGTGTCAAAATCCGCGTACCAGCGGTCCTTGACGTTTGTCGATCCCGTCAGCTTCGTGACGATGTGCTCCATCAGCCCTCAAAATCCTCGGCGGAGACGTCCACGGCCCTGCCGGCGGCTTTGGCGGCCACCCGGGCCTGGGGGGTCAGGAGCTTGAAGGCGTTGGCCCGGATCTGCTCCTCCAGCTTGTCCGCCTCATCGGGGTTGTCCACCAGGTACTGGCGCATACCGTCCTTGCCTTGGATGCGCACGTCCCCGAAGGTGAACCATGCGCCGCCCTTTTCGATGAGCTCCAGCTTCACGCCCAGATCCACCAGCTCCCCGTAGCGGGAGATGCCCTCGCCGTACATGATGTCGAACTCCGCCTCCCGGAAGGGGGGCGCCACCTTGTTCTTGACGATCTTGGCGCGGGTGCGGTTGCCCACCACCTCGGAGCCGTTTTTCAGCGTCTCGATGCGGCGCATGTCGATGCGCACGGAGGCGAAATATTTAAGGGCCCGGCCGCCGGGGGTAGTCTCGGGGTTGCCGTACATGACGCCGATCTTCTCCCGGAGTTGGTTGATAAAGATGACCACGCAGTTGGTCTTGGAGATGACGCCCGCCAGCTTGCGAAGGGCCTGGCTCATGAGCCGCGCCACCACGCCGACGCTGGATTCGCCCATCTCGCCCTCGATCTCGGTGCGGGGCACCAGGGCGGCCACGGAGTCCACCACCACCACGTCCACCGCGCCGGAACGAACCAGCGTCTCGGTGATGGCCAGGGCGTCCTCGCCGGTGTCCGGCTGGGAGATCAGGAGATTTTCAATGTTGACACCCAAAGCCCGGGCGTAGGCGGGCTCCAGGGCGTGCTCCACGTCGATATACGCGGCCTCGCCGCCCCGCTTCTGGGCCTGGGCCACGATGTGCAGGGCCAGGGTGGTCTTGCCGCAGGATTCCGGGCCGTAGATCTCGATGATGCGCCCGCGGGGGACGCCGCCGATGCCCAGGGCAAAATCCAGCGCCAGAGATCCGGTGGGCAGGGCCTCCACGTTGACCTGGAGCCCCTGGCCCAGGCGCATGATGGAACCCTTGCCGTAGCTTTTTTCTATCTGGGAAATGGCTGTCTCAAGCGCTTTTTTCTTTGCCTCGTTATCCGACGGCAGCTCCAGCGGGGCAGGCGCGGCTTTCTTGGTTGCCATAGATGTTTCCTCCTCGTATTTTTATTGTCAGGCTTCCGCCAGTGCGCCGGCCACCACGCGGGGGGTGCCCGCCATATCCGGGTGGCTGGCCACGCGGCCAAAACCGTTTTCCGTAAGCATGTCCAAAATGGCGGCGCTCTGGCCCTCGCCGCACTCGAACATAAGGACGCCGGTGGGCTTTAAGATGGCCTTCCAGTGGGGGATGATGGCCCGGTAAAATTGGAGGCCGTCCGCGCCCCCGTCCAGCGCCGCCCGGGGCTCGTGATCCTTCACGCCCCGATCCAGCGTGTCGATCTCAGCGGTGGGGACGTAGGGCGGGTTGCAGACGATCAGGTCATATTTTCCCAGCAGAACAGGGGGATTTTTCAACGCGTCCGCCTCGATGCAGGTGGTGTTCCGGGAGACGCCGTTGCGCAGGACGTTGCGCCTGGCGATCCGCAGGGCGGGCATGGAGTTGTCCACAAGCACCACCCGGCAGCTCTGCACCGTCTTGGCGATGGAGATGCCGATACAGCCGGTGCCGCAGCACAGATCCAGCACCCGCATCCCGTCGGCCACCTTCCGCTGCAGAAGCTGGATGGCCAGCTCCGCCAACAGCTCCGTGTCGGCCCGGGGGATCAGCACCTGGGGATCCACGTTGAAGGGTAGGCCCATAAATTCCCACTCGCCCAGCACATAGGCGATGGGCTCGCCGTTTAGACGCCGCCGGGCCATATCGTTTACCTTCGTCTCCAGGTCGTCGAAGGCGTAGAGCTTTTTATCCCGCAAAAGCTCCTCCTTCGTCTTGCCGGAAGCGGCGCAGAGGATGAGCCGTGCCTCCATGCTGTAGTCCTCCACCCCAGACGCCTTCAGCGCGCGGCGCAGATCGAGATACATGTCGTTATATGTTTTTATAGTGATCCCTCCCCTTGACGCGGGATTAAAACTTACCACTGATCCGTGCCTTTCTCCTCCGGGATGACCTCCTTCATGGCGGCGATGGCCACCTCCAGCATACTGTCGTCCGGCTCCGCGGTGGTCACCAGCTGCAAGGCCTTGCCGGGGGCGGAGAGAATGGCGGTCAGGACGTTGTCGTGACGGCCGGCGTACTTGATGAGCTCGTAGCTGATGCCCACGATGACGGGCAGGAGCGCCAGCCGCAGAAGAAGCCTCACCCACACCGTAGACCAGCTGACGACACTGGTGACAAGGATGCTGACGATCATGACGATGAAGAGGAAGCTGGTGCCGCACCGGGGATGGAGGCGGGACTGGACGCGGGCGTTCTCCACCGTCAGCTCCAGGCCCTTCTCATAGCAGAAGATGGTCTTGTGCTCGGCCCCGTGGTACATCCAGACCCGTTTGATCTCCTTCATCTTGGAGGCCAGGATGATATACGCCAGGAAGATGACGATGCGGATGGCGCCCTCGATGAGGTTGCGGAGGATCCTGTTCCGAACGACGCCGCTGAAAAGTCCCGCCAGGACGGTGGGCAGCATGAAGAAGAGGCCCACCGCCAGCACCAGGCCCAGGAACACGGAGAAGCCGATGACGGCCTTCTCCGCCTTCTCGCCGCCCAGGTGCTTTTCCAGCCACAGGTCCAGCTTGTCCGGCTCCCCCTGCTCCTCCTCCGGCAGGAAGCCGGCCGAATAGGTCAGGGCCTTGACGCCGTTTATAAGCGTCTCGATAAAGTTCACCATGCCGCGGATAAAGGGCCAGCCCAGGATGGGGTACTTCTGGCGGAGGGCGCGGATTGGCTCTACCTTCGTCTCCAGCTCCCCGTCGGGCTTACGCACCACGATGGCCTGCTTGTCCACGCCGCGCATAAGGATTCCCTCCATCAGGGCCTGTCCGCCGATGGAGGTACGGAATTTTACTGTCTCTTTTGCCAATGATCTTTCCTCCCAAGCCTGCCCCGAACCGGCTGTGTCCGGCCCGGGCGGCGATCTATTCAAAGGTGGGTTCTATGGGGATCCTGATGGTGACCATCAGGCCGCCGCCCTCGGCGTTGGAGAGCCGCAGCTCGCCGCCGTGGTATTTGATGATCTCGTCGCAGACGGCAAGGCCGATGCCGCTGCCGCGCTCCTTGGAGCTTCCCTTGTAGAACTTCAGCTTCACCCGCTCCAGCTCGTCCTCGGGGATACCGGGGCCGTAGTCCCGGAAGCAGAGGAAGACGTTCTCCCCGTCGGTGCGTGTGGAGACGGTGATGCGCTTGCCGTCCCGGGCGTATTTGGCGGCGTTGTCGAAGATGTTGTAGAAGACCTGCCGGAGGCGGGCCGGGTCGCCGTTTATGAGGGGAAGCTCCTCGTCGCTGGGCTCGTACTCCACGCGCATATCGTCCTGGCGCAGCAGCTCCCGGTAGGCGAAGATGGAGTCCTCCAGCTCCGCCGTCACGTCGATGGGCTGGGCGTTCAGGGTGAAGCGGCCGTCCTGCATACGGGTAAATTCCAGCAGCTCCTCCACCATTTTGGTGAGCCGCCGCGCCTCCTGAAGGATAATGCCGATGCCGCGTTTCGTCTCCTCGTCCAGATTCTCGTTGTAGATCAGTGTCTCGCCCCAGCCGGTGATGGCGGTGAGGGGCGTGCGCAACTCGTGGGAGACGGAGGAGATGAATTCCGTCTGGGCCTTCTCCGACTGGCTGATTTTCAGACTCATATCGTTGATGGCCTTGACCATGTCCCCCATCTCGTCCCGGTAGCGGTTGCCGATCTGGATGCCGTAGCTGCCGCCGGAGATCTGCCTGGCCGCCGCGGTGATCTCCCGCACCGGCTCCACCACGGATCGGAGGAAGATCATGCTGATGATGGCCACGATGAGCATCACCGCGGCCCCGGCGGCGGAGGCCACCAGGACATTCGTCCGCACCAGCTTGTCCGCCGGCTTGAGGCTGGTCACGTACCGCATGACGCCGATGATCTGTCCGTTGGAGTAGGTCATGGGGGCGGAGACGCTCATGAGGTGTTCGCCGGTAGTTTCCGAGTAGCCGTCCCAGGGGGAGATCTGGCCGGTGCTCAGAGCGTCGGTGATGTCCCGCGTCCCCGGCATATTGCCGGCGGTCATGGAGTGGGAGCTGAGCTCGATGCGGCCGGAGGTGTTGATGAATTGCAGCTCCAGCTTGTTGATATCGTCAAAGCTGCCGATGTACATGTAGGCGCTGTCGTAATATTCCGCGTAGGTGCGGGTGATATAGTTGGCAAAAAAGTCCGTGGCCGTCTTGGCCTTGGCGTGAAGGCCCTCCCGGAGGCTCATATACACTGTGGCCCGCATGGACAGGGAGTAGGCCGTCACGGCCACCGCCACGATGACGAAAATGACCAGCATGGTGGTCATCATATACCGCTTTCTCAGCCCGCGGATCTTAGGAAAACGCCGTTTTTTCGCGGGTTTGGTCATCCTCGCCGCCTCCTCTCCTCACAACCTTTGCCGGGGCGGGATTCTTATCCCTCCCTTTGAACCGTCTCCGCTTAGATGCCCCACTTGTAGCCGTAGCCCCAGACGGTGGTGATGTAGACGGGGTTTGTGGGGTCGTCCTCGATCTTGATGCGCAGGCGGCGGATATTCACGTCCACGATCTTCAGCTCCCCGAAGTAATCCCGGCCCCAGACGGAGTACAGGATGTCCTCCCGGGACAGGGCGCGGCCGGGGTTATCCATAAAGAGCTTGACGATGGCGTATTCCACCTGGGTGAGCCTGACGCGCTCGCCGTTTTTCTCCAGGGTGCGGTTGCGGGCGTTGAGCCGGAAGGGCCCCTGGACCACCTCGTCGGAGGGGGTGTCGTCGCTCTCCCCTACCCGCCGGTAGAGGGCGTCGATGCGGGCGGTCAGCTCTGCCGGGGAGAAGGGCTTTGTCACATAGTCGTCGGCGCCGGTCATGAGGCCGGTGACCTTGTCCATCTCCTGGGTGCGGGCGGTGAGCATGATGATGCCGATCTTGGAATTGGACGCCCGGATCTGCCGGCACACCTCAAAGCCGTCCATATCCGGAAGCATGATGTCCAGAAGGGCCACCTTGATGTCCGGGTTCAAATTCATCTGCCGCAGTGCCTCCGCGCCGGTGCCGGCCTCGATGGGGTCGTAGCCCGAGCGCTTCAGGTTGATGACCACAAAGCTCCGGATGCTCGTCTCGTCCTCCAGGACAAGTACCTTTTTCATAAGCTCCTCCTTTCGCGGCGGGGTCAGGTTTCTCCCGTGATCCACTCGGAATAGATAAATCCGAAATTGTTCTTCAGCATCTCCCTGGTGACGGGGAGGGCGGATTCGGACAGGATCTTCGCGGCGTAGATCGTCTCCGCCGTCTCCATGAGCCGGAATCTCCCGGCTCCGGCGGCCCGCTCAGCCCGGTGGTCGCCGGTGAGGGTGTACACCGCCAGGAAATCCTCGTCCCGGCCGCCGTCGGCGCCCAGGGTGGAGAAGACGATGACGCGCTCGCCGGAGGCGCCGTCCTCGCGCCTCACGGCGATCTTCCCCTTCCACTCGTCCGGGATCACCAGGTACCAGGAATCGGTAAAGTTGGAATAGGTGGTGCAGACCAGCTTCCGGTTCCCGGAGGCGTAGTAGGAAAACCACTCGATGGTGTAATAGGTGGTGCCCTCGGCGGTGGAGGGCAGGGCCGTGGGCTGGGGAATGTCCAGAACGCCGTCGGAATTGATGTCCCGGCAGTAGATGGCGTAGCTCAGGCGCTTCGTCCCCTCGCTGACGCCCGCGTTTTCATCCAGAGTGATGTTGGCCAGCGTCCCGCGCCGCCACGACAGGATGTCCGTGACGATGCCGGTGCCGTTGATGGTGCTCTCCACCAGCACCGCCTCCGTCCCGCCCATGACGGTGGTGCTCCGGACGCGCAGCAGCGCCTCGCTGCCGGCAGAGAGCCGGGCCGTGCGGCTGACGATCTCGCCCTCCCCCGTCAGGGCGTAATGCTCGGCCTCACCCGTCAGCTCCGAGGTGGCCAGGCGCAGGACAAGGATCTCGCTGCCGGGGTCTTTGTCCAGGGAACAGGCGGTAAACTCGGTGTAATTGGTATTGATGAGCCGGTTAACCTCCCAGCTTTTCAGGGAGTAGACGGAGAGCATGTTGATGCCCGCGCCCATCTGCCACCCCACGGCCACTTCACGCCGGCCGTCGTTGTCCATGTCGATGTAGGAGACGCTGTCGATGCCGTTTCCCTCGCCCTCGATGCGGGCGATCTCGGTATAGACGCCGGCCACGGCCTGAAAGATTACGATCTTCATGGGTCTGTCCGTGCCAGGGAAGTTGAAAAAGGCGATGACCTCGCGAACGCCGTCACCGTCCAGATCCTCCCGCTGGATGGGCTGGCGGTTGGCCCCGGAGGAGGGCGCGGCGTACTCGGCCCCGGAGGAGAGCACCGAATTGATGGCGCTCTGGAGCTGCAAATATCCCTCGGAGAGCTGCGGGAGGGCGTACAGGTCGTCCGCCGCTGTCCGGAGACAGCCGGACAGCAAAAAGCCCAGCGCCAGAACAGCGACCAGCGTGATAACCGTCTTTTTCACCTTCCGCCGCCCCCTTCGCAAAGAAATACAGGATAAGGATAGCATTAAGTAGTATAGCACAGTTTTTCGGATTTTGGTAGTGTTTTTCTCGCGCGATTTGTGATACAATGTAAATAATTCGTGAAGGGAGGGACGGGACGTGATTCAAGCCTTTGCATCCGACAGCGGCGTCAGGGCGGACGCCTACCGCCTTCTGGCCTACGCCTACCGTCGTCTTTACGGCGCACCCCTGCCGGAGATCGTAAAAACGCCGGAGGGGAAGCCCTTTTTCCCCGCCCGCCCGGAGGTCTATTTCTCCCTGAGCCACACCCAGGGCCGGGTCATGGTGTGCATAGGCGACATGCCCTGCGGGTGCGATACGCAGCTTAAGCGGCCCGTGTCCGACGGCGTCATTGCCCGGACATGCGCGCCGGAGGAGCTGGCGGCCTTTGATTTTTTTGAGCTCTGGACGCTGAAGGAGAGCCTCATCAAGCTCCGTGGCCGCTTTATCCCCTACCGGGAGATGGTCTTTTTCCGGGACGGGGACGCCGTCAGGACGTCCCCAGGGGATATCCAGGCGCGGCTCTATCCCGCCGGCGCGTATATGTCGGCCCTGTGCTGTGCGGGGACGCCCCCGGAGGCGGAATTTTTTGTCCCGGCCAGGAATCTCACACGGTGACAGCATTTACTTTTTCGGGTCAAATGATATTATGTCGACCGAGGGGAAGGTTGACATGGAAAAGATCATCGAAAAGCTGGAAAAGATAACGGATACCCGCAGGCAATGGGGGAATCTGAGGCATAAACTGGTGGATATCGTGTTCATCGGCCTTG
>CANQBA010000077.1 GCA_947589545.1 uncultured Oscillospiraceae bacterium
GGGATCGTCTGTGCCTTCCTGACCCAACGGTTGCTCTCCTTCAGGTTCATCCCCACCGGCTGTTTGAAATCCGAAAGACTGATCTGTCCATTGCTGTACCGATACATACCCATCCCCCTGATGCAAAGTTTTTTGCCCGTTTTCGCCTTTTCCTTTGCACTTATTTTACCATATTTGGGCGGATTTGTCTTGAGGTTCCTGGGAGTTTTGTTTGTTCAGGGAAGATTATGTAGATCGTATCGACATCCTCATAGTCTTCATCAAGAAAAGGAATAAACCGCCTGCTCTTATTCTCCGGCAATTGCATCATAGCGTAAAACTCGGCACCCGAAAGCACCTGCCGCTCGATATTCTTCCCGCCACAGGCTGGGTCTTTCCAGACATAGTATTTTCTGGACATACGTAATCTCCTTTCTCGTTTTCGGTTGGGGGAAAACGAGGGAGATCACGGATATTCAGCTATATAGCATTGCCATCTTCTGTCCATGTCTGCGTCCTTCCGACGAATGTCGGAGCGAAGGACACAACAGGGCCTGCGTTACCGGAAGTACACGCAGGCCCTGTGATTGGAGGCAAAATGAGCGCAATGGTCCAAAGGGTACTTCCCGGCGTTTTCATTGAGTGCGAAAACAAACCTGTGGATTATCCTTCGCCCTATTGCAACTCAGGCGTATTTACTTTTTGGTTGTAATGACAGTGAGCTTAGGGAAAAACAAGAACCACCAGATTTGAGATCAACAAAACCGGTGGCGCAGAAGTGACGGGATATTAAGATAAGTTAACAGATTACGCTTTAAACTCCTTTTTGCCGATTTTTGTATTCAATTTGATTTTACAACCTACCAACCGAAAAACTTGGCGAATCGTGGGGGAAAATATGAAATGTTTGTTAATTCGTCAATATACGGGAAATTGTCAAACAATTCGTCAAAGATAGCTTCCGGGACGCAAAAAAGGCCGCAGATTTTTTCTGCGGTCTAAAGCTGTCTGAAAGACATGACTATTCTCAATTTCTTGACCGTTGCCCAGAGAGAATTATTTCCTCCACGAACCAGAGGCCCTCATTCTCAAAGAGTTTCGCTCTTTTCCGCATATCCAGATGGTGTACCGTATTCCGGTGCCACCGACCTTTGTGGCAGCGGCACGGCGGCGCTCAGTAACCTTGTCGATGTCGAACCTGCGCCCGTCATCAAAGCGAATCTGCTTTGGGGTCTTCTTCCCGTCAGACTGATGCTCCACGACAACGTTGACAAATGTTCTGGCGTAGGTGACCTTTTCGCCTGCATTCACAATCTCCACCTCCCATCACTGATACATCACCCCCGGCATACGGACCATGTCCCGTCCGTCCTCCAGCATTAGCTTGTTGTTCATCAGGATGGCGTTGTATATGGCCTTTTTCCCGAAGCGGCGGATGTCCTCAATTGCCTGCTGAAGCCGTCCGCGCCTGTCATGCAAAGCGTAATCCGAATAAAGAGAAAACTGCTCCGGCTGGCTCTGCGGTACGAGATGGGTTCATTCTCTTACCATGGTCATAATTCCGCCATCCATCTCGCAGACAGTGTCGCAGAGTTCATCAATATCCACCTGATTGTGGCTGGCAAGGAGGATCGTTTTTCCCTCGCCCTTTAGGCTCTTAATAAGGTTTCGTATATGGGCTGCGCCGTGCTTGTCCAGGCCGTTGAATGGCTCGTCTAATATGAGGATCTGCGGGTCCTCCATCAGCGCCTGGGCAAGACCCAAACGCTGGCGCATACCCAGGGAGTATTTCCCCACCGGCTTCTTCATGTCCGGGTCCAGGCCCACTCTTTCGATCATCTCCCGGATGGTCTCGTGGCCGATTTTCTTTTGCAGGGAGGCCAAGAGCTGCAAGTTCTTCATGCCGGAGAGATTGGGTAAAAAGCCCGGTGTCTCAATGATGATGCCCAAGTTCTCCGGGAAGTCCATGTCCCGTCCCACCTCTTTGTGGTTGACAAAGATCTTGCCGCTGGTGGGCTTTAAAAAGCCGCAGATACACTTCATCAGCACCGTTTTGCCGCTGCCGTTGTTGCCTACAATGCCGTGGATCTTGCCCACTTCAAAGCCGCGGCACACATCGTGCAAAACCTCTTCCTCACCAAAGGATTTGCTCACATGCTGAACGTCAATTACCGCATCCATATTCATCCCTCCGTCCCTGTAAAGCTGAAATTGTATGTCTTTATGGCCCTCGCCGCGCCTATGTACCCCAACACGATGAGCACGCCGAAGATGGCGAAGCTCTGCCACAGCCTCGGCAGAAGGTCATAGCCGAAGTTGTGCATATGGTAGGTGGCGTGGTTTAAGGGCGACAGCCAGCCCACCGCCACGTTGGCCTTGTAGTAAAGCTCGTCCGGCAACTGGAAGATGGCGTCTATGGTACTGGGCCGCAAGAGGAAGCCATATACGCTGAAAAGGAACACGCTCACCACGCCCGCCGCAGGGCCATAGCGCAGATTGAACATGAGCATAATGAACACCATAGTTAACGCATAGCCCAACATAAGCAGGAAAATGGTCGCCATGCATTGGTAGGGCCAGCTCATTTCCAGGGTTTTCACCAGAGCGGGGAGCGCCACCGCCTGTCCTGCGCCGCTGTAGCCCAGGATCGCCGCCGTGGGGCTCCACATATTGGCAGAGAAGGATTGACGCGCGCAGATGAGGGCCGTGGAGGCGAGGATAAAGAGAAGATAAAGTAAGGTTGCCGCGATGGTGTAGAGCATCTGTCCTGTCACCCACACCTTTCGGCTTGTGCGCACAAGGTAAAAGGGCGTGCCCGAGGATAAAAAGGGCATGTCCGCAAAGAGCAGCACCAACAACATAGACGAGAGCAGGATGGAGTTGCTGTCGCCGAAGGTCCAGATGAAGGCCTCCACCAACTGCATGGTGGTGTTGTGTTCCACAGCAAAATTAACTGCTTTGTCGGATAAGAGGAAGCACAGGATAAAGGCCAGGGCGAAGGTGACGATGATGCGGGGGTTCCCCCGCCACTGGCGAAAATTGTAGGCCGCCACGGAAAAGGCCTGTTTTATCTTTTTCACAGCTCTCTCAGCCTCCTTCCCGCACGCAGGGCAAAGCCTGCTGCCGCAAATAAAGCGAGCATTGCCGTTAGTGCCCCGGCGCTCCATTGGCCGAGGGGCCACGCCCCGGTGGGCATGATCCACTGACGGGGATAGATGACGAAAAGCTCGTCAAAATACCGCTCGTACAGAATGATCAGCACATAGCAGAGGATAAAAGGCGAGGCGTAGGCGATGTAGCGGCTCTCCATGAAGGAGGAGAGGCACATGCCCAGCACGGCCCAGAAGACCCCGGCGAAGAAGAGCAGCCCGCAGACGGAGAGGACCTGCCCCAGCCAGGGTGCCGGCTCTACCCCCGCTCCCCAAGGCTCTTCCAGCGGCGTAAAGCCCAGCGCAGACAGGCCGTAGGCCAGCAGTACGCCCAGAACAGGCGTCAGCCCGCCGGACACCGCGCAGCCCGCGATCCGCCCCGCGATATATGCCCCGTAAGAGCTGCGGCAGACGCAGTAGCGGGCAAACTTGCTCTTAATGTCGTCCACATAGGCGGCGGCGAAGGGCAACGCGCAGAGGATGGGCACGAAAAAAATCACGGCGTCGGAATTGAGGGCGCTGTATACGATGCTGCCGTGAAAGCCGGGATACAGCGGCTCCTTCTTTGCCAGCTCCCCCAAAATGATGTCCGTAGAGGCAAAGAACACCGCGAAGGCCATGGCGACCACGCCCAGCACAAAGCGAATGGAGCACACCGCCTGCTTTGTGCTGGATAATATGGCGTTCCTTGTTTTTGCTCCCATGACATCACCCCATTTGACCTTAGTAACCATTTTCCACATTGATCACGCTGCCGTCCACCAGATTCAGGACAAGCACCGTGTCGCCGTAGGCCTCCCTGTTGTTCCCGTCATAACTGCCCGGAACATACCATTCATCCGCCGAGTGGTCCAGATAACTCCCCCGCAGAGTGATGGAGGGCACCAGATAAAAGTCCTCGGCGTTATCCTTTATTCTAACACGGGTCAGCCCCACCACCATTTCGCTTACCTCAACATTGATTGAGCCATCTCCCTTGAAGATCTGTACATAGGCGCTGATATCGGTCAGGCTGAGCTGCCGGGTGATCCTCTCCTGCAGCTCATCAAGGGACAGAATGGCCGTTCTCTCGTTTACCACATCTACAACGCAGAGCGGAGAATCATATTGGAAACTGATCAAAGTCCCGTCCACGGTGAAATAAAAGCCGATTTTGGGATAGTTGTAATTGGAGGCGTATATATCTCCGCTTTTGAGATCGTCACCGGAAAGTCCGTTCTGATGCGTGACCGCCCAACCCTCGTAGACCGGGACAGCGGAGACGCCGATCATATATCCTTCGCCATACGTTACGCTGCATATTTTGTCAATTTCCCATTGGCCTATGTCCATCTGGCCGATCATTTCCCGCACTTTGTCCGAAACCGCTTCGAGCTGCTCGGCAGTAGGTTCTTTTGTGCCAATAATTGGCCAGTTATCAGCCCAGGCTTCGGCGGTATGCGTTCTGAAATCTGTTTCATCGCGATTAGATATGAAATAATTATACGATGTCCCGTTTATATTGTCCGTTACCGCCCTTAAGCGAAGCGTTTTGTTATAGGATTCATCGCCGGAGGAATCCCACGAATCATAGTGTGACGCCGGAAAAAAGGTCCACTGGCATTCCTGCCTTCCGCCGCTTTCCGATGCCGTTTCATAAAGCTGAAGATAGTAGTCCAATTGCGCCTGCCGGGCCTGGCGTCCAAGCTCAATATCCTCTTTGCTTGGTCCGTAGTCGGCATACAACGCCTCATCCGTCAGAGCAGCCTGCAACAGTGCTATCTGCTCCTCAATTTCAGCTTTGCTCAATACCTCTCCGTATTCGTACAAAGTTGCACCGCCGAAGAGAACCGAGGCTATCCGCTGGGCGTCCTCTATTGTTATCTCGCTGGGCGTTACCTGCACCACCGGCATAGCTTCGCCGGGATATGCAAAACCGGGTACGTTAATGTTGTATGTGATCTTCCCATCCGTGCTGGTGAAGGTCTGCACATAGTCGACGGTCTCGGCCGTATTGCCTCCTCCGCCGTCATTCTCCGTATTCAGCGCATCCTCGAACCGCCCGTCATTTTTGCTCGGCACCACCGGGTCATCCGGCGCGGCCTGACAGGCGGAGAGCAGCAGTATCGAAAAAGCAAGTAACAAGATAACAGTTTTTTTCATAAATCCTCCTTTAGCGTTCAACTTTTTACTAAAATCGTCTGCATTTTACCGCAATTTAATTTGGGGCTGCGAAAAAAGTCTTTCAGCCTAATTTATATCTTGCAAAAAGGTTATGTGGGATCAGGCAATGCAGGATCCCACATAACCTTTTTACACAATAGCCTGCATGGTTTTAGTATGCTTTTTCATAAAAACCCTGTCTTAATAACATAGACATATATGCTCATCTATGTTATTATAAATTATTCAGTCGGTGGATACGGAAAATATGTAGTCAGGTGATTGTCCCCATGCGCCGGAATCACATGGGATGCTTAAAGCTTAATGTCTCTATGCATAGATTCTCTCCTTCCATGCATTGTCTCGTATCCGCCGTTCTGTTTTTAAGCGTAAAAGCTTGTATGACATTTAATTGAAAAAGTTATACATGAGTAGTGCCTACATCAGCGGGGGTTGCTTATTTCTTTTGGTAAAAATCATTGAATGGCCAACTCAGACGCTTTGTCTGCTCACTGTATTATCTTCTATATACTAAGCGTAACCAGCACCTAAAAATTGGACAGACACTTTCAAAAGTTCTCGTATTTTTTCTTTTATAAGAATATGATTTATCGTGCATGCCAAGAGGCATTATCTGACTATATAAAAATGCGTATTAGCAGGGTAAAATATAAAGAGGTGATGAATCGTGCCGGAAGATTTATTTGTCATACTTGGTAATAAACTGAGATATCAGAGAGAATTAAAAGGGCTTACCATAAAGAGTCTTTCCTCTATATCCGGGGTATCAATGCGCCATATTTCGAATGTTGAAAAAGGGAAGATAAATCCGTCCTTTGACGTGCTTTTTCGCCTTGCAGAAGCCTTGAATCTCTCTCTTGATTACTTGTACTCGGACTCGGGCAATGAAGACGAGCAAAATATCCAAACATTGACAAGCCTTTATAAAGAATGTCCGAAAAAATACAGGGAGATGCTGATTGCTATAGTGTCTACGATGTCCCAAGAAATGAAAAGAATCGATGAATAAACCAAATAAGCAAAACGACGGGGGAGATACGGACTAATCTCCCTTGTCGCTTATAATATGATCTGATTTTGGAACAGACTTGTAAAATATAGTGTCATTAAGTTATAATGAGCGCATGATGTTTATATGCTTCACATTGCGTCGCCTCAAGCCAGTGTCTATAGAGAGGGTATAAAGATATGACTCCTGAGCATAGCGAAATACTTGCGCATTTGTACGAAACATACTATATGTTCTTAGTAAGATATGCGCACAGTATTTTGGCCGATTGGGATACCGTAGAGGATATCGTACAGCGCGTTTTTGAAATTGCCTGCGCAAAAGAGAATACGCTTGATGCAATTGCGAATAGAAAAGCGTGGCTAATTGATACTTTAAAATTAGAGATAAAGAACTACCGAAGAACAGCCGGTATCAGAGATCGATATGCAGCAAATTTTGAGCCGGATGCAGAATATGAAAGCCCGGATAGCAGTCTGCAGTTTGATAACGCTGACTACATAAAGCCGCCGAATGTTTCTGCCGAAGATTTTGAAATTGTAAAACATATGGCCATATATGGCCGTTCCTGTGATCATACAGCCAAATTAATGGGCATTAGCAAATCCGCTTGCTACAAGCGATACCAGCGGGCAAAAAAGAAAATCAAAAAATATTATGAAAATTTAAAATAATTGTCCATTTTTTCAGAGCTGGTTACACTTGATATATAGAGGGGGGAATTTCCATGGCGAGACATAAGAGGCCCAGCAGACGGGACTTCTCAAAATATGAGAATATGACGACCGAGGAGCTTGACAACATTCTTCGCACACACTTTTTGTTTGCCGATGGGACAGAGGATAAGGATCTGGTTCTTCATATATTGGAGGTGTTGACCGAGAGAGATAAAGAAGAAATCAACGCACACATTTCAGACCCGCATCCCTCATGGGAAAAGTTTCTGCAAAATCATCCCAACCTTGCTCAGCAACCCACACCCTCCCCCTCAGAAGAGAAAGTTATCAAAATTCCCACTGCGTCATCGCCCAAAAAGCACTCAATTTACCGCAGCATAGCCAGCATTGCCGCAGTTTTGATTTTCGTTTTGTTTATCGGAACCGCAACGGCATACGCAGCGGGAATAGATATATTCGGCGTCGTTGCAGAATGGACGGCAGATGTTTTTGGATTCAAGTCCACTGCCGTTGTAGAGCAAACGGATAAAATTATTCCCCAACAGTTGGAATCTTTATATCAAGAGTTGATCCGATATGTTGCCGATCCAATGATGCCAACGTATTTACCGGAGGGTTACGAAACAAAGAACGAAAATTATTATTCTGACGCTGATATGAGATCGATTTCTTTCTTGCTGGATAATGGGACAGACCCTATGGCAATAGACTATATCATTCATCTATCCTCTGATTCATTTTACATGGAATACGAAAAGGACGATACTCCCCCTGAGATTATATATGCAGGAACTGTAGAAGTATTTATATTCCACAACGTGAACAGCTATCTTGCAGTTTGGCTGGATGGTGATCTTGAAGGATCAATTTCAATGCAGTCTAAAGATGAATTAATCAAAATTGTAGAATCAATGAAATAAGCAAGGGTATGCGATGAAAAGAAAACTGTTGATTACTTCTATTTTAGCTATAGCGCTTTTATTTTCAATTAAGTGCAGCAGCGCTTGCTGACGTCAGCCCTATGGCAAGCACTTTGATAAAAAGCAAAGGGGGGTTCGATAACCAAGGGCAGCGGCGAAAATATTGCGATTTCTTTTAAGGTTTTCGCAAAGGCCGAGATGAAAACCATTGGCGCAAGTTCAATTGAATTGTGCACTTCCGGCGGCAGCTATGTGACCACCTTTATCCCTCCTCATACAGCAATATGTTAAGCTCCGGCTGTAACTCTTACGAGAGCAGCATTAATTATAAAGCAACCTCCGGGCAAACATATTATGCTATTATTTCTTTCTACGCATATGACGGCAGTGAGAGCAGCACCGTTACATATACTACGTCGGTAGGACCGTAATAGAGGAATTTAGTATACTGCTAACTTTTTAAGTATAAATCCGTATATTAATAACTTTTAGTGTGGGGTATTGAGCGCCATTTGGGATTAACATATCTTTATATGTTAGATTAAAAACTTTATGTACCAGCCGCAAAAACGGCTGTTTTTTTCATACGCTGGCGTAACCGAGGATTTCGTAGTACCCCACGGCTTTGTGATTTTCCCGGCAACTATCGCCGGAATTGCCCCTCCACCGTGTAGACGATGCCGCCCTCTACCTTTTCCGCAATTTTTAGTCATGATCACATCCTCGCGGACGATGTAAGATTTGATCTCATTTCTGATATCCATAAATACCTCCGTAAATTGTTCGCCCTGCGGCGTATGCGGTTTGCTGTGAAAGTAAGCCGTATCGCCGCAGGGCATGGCGTGAGGGACAGTCAGTTTCAATTTTTCTGACTGCCCCTCGATGTCCTGTCTATTAGCCTGTTTTTCGATTTTGTTGTTTCGCGTGACTTCATACTGTTCCATGAAAAGCTGCGTCGACCTCCGATGTGTGTTCGCCGTCCGGCGTGACGCTGTTCGATGAAGATAACAGCATGAAATCACGTTACTATTCGTTGTTTTTATAAAGCCCTGTTTCGCCGTTCTCACAGAAAACCGTTCCTGCCCTCGAATCTCACGGCGGCGTTTTCGTTTCCCTTGGTGCGCTCTCGTCGTCGCAAGCTCCATATCTCTCGCTTCCGAGCAAGCGCGAAAGCTCGCTCATATCGCTGCTCCTCCTCTTCCCGCAAAATCTACGATTTTGCGGGAGCCCTGTCCTGGCGATACTTCACCGGAGAACATGTCCCTTTCAGACAGTCATGTAATTTTCAAAGTGCATTGTCTGTTGACATGACCATTGTAGCGAAAAAACACGCTCTTCTCCGTATATCCAGGAGGTAGGAAATTCGGCGAAAATCAAAAATTTCCACGCTCTTGGACAAGTGTGTCTACAAAGCCTGCGCATTTGTCAGTTCATAAATAATTCTCCCTTTTGACAGTCAGGTTCTTCTCGACTTTCGCAGCTCCTTGCGGTATTGTGTGTTGCCAAAGGGAGGGCTTCATATGGACAGCATCATAAACGAGCTTTACTACGGCAATATTCGCCCGGTCGAACAGATGGGCGAGTTGCCCCCAGAGGTAAAGGCTATTTTGAAACGGCTTCACGAAAGCGAGGATAAGCTTGAAGAAAGCCTGAACGAGCGGGAGAAAGTCCTGCTACATGCTATTCAGGATGACCGGCTTGAGGCTGCATGTATCATTCAGGAAAACCGCTTCCGCGAGGCGTTTATATTGGGGGCAAGGTTGATGATGGAGATGCTTAAGTGAACCCAACCTCCTTTGAGGGTGCTCTGCGCAAATTAGTGGCCTCCGGCAAATTGGGGCACAAGGGCGCAGAGAAGAATAGATAATATGGACGAAGTGATTGACAATGGTCATGACATTGCCAAACCTGAAAAAGCAGAGACGCGCCTGTGTCCCAGGTGCGTCTCTGCTTTATAGACTGCCATAGAAATCTCAAATCTTACCACGAACCGGCAGATGGTTTTCCCTCTTTATTTGAAACTTCTGTTATGGGATAATTAAAATGAACATTCAGCCCTGCTTCGGGTGGATCATATCGTCAAAGGAGTCGCCGAGCATACCGGGCCGCAGACCTGCCTCCACCTCCGCGGTCAGGCCGTAGTCCACAAAGATGACTGCTCCGGAGATGTAAGACGCATACTTGCTGTTCAAGTAAATCAAGGGGTGAGCCATTTCTTCGGGCTCGGCAATTCGACCGGAATACCCAGGAGACCAGCGGGGAGTCCATATCAATCGGAAACAGCTCCGCGGACTCAGAGCCAAACGCACTGCGGGTGCCGCCTGGACAAATGCCGTTTACCCTGACGTGCTTGGGCCCATACAGCGACTGAAGTTTGCAAATCAAATAGTTCATTGCTTCCTTCTTTTTCATTTTCCCTCCCAAAGAAGCCAGCCGGCGCAACTGCGTCGGCTGGCTTCCGTATTGAAATGAACTTACAGCAAACGTGCGCCGATGGCACCAGATTCAATATCGCCGTCCGCAAGCCGTATGACCATTCTGACCCGGCACACCCCGAAGCTCTGCGCGTCCCGCTGGATCACTCCCCCGTCCAGCGCCGGGAGCCATTTTCGGCTGAAGCTGGTGGTGCCGAAGTAAGTACTACGTCTGTGAATGGAGTTGTTCCCTATGGCTCTTTTTCCGGCGGGACGAGAAGAGGGCGGCGGCGAGGAGGGAGAACGCTGAAATGGCAACGCCGGGGAGGAGACCTCTCGGGATATAGCGCCACTCAACCGTATGGGTCCCCGGGGACAGCTTCACCGCCCATAGCGCGTCGAACACCTTGACGGGTTCCGCCCGCCGGCCGTCCACAAACACGCTCCAGCCCCCGTCAGCCGGTATAGTTGTCAGCAGATAGTCCCGCTCCCGGGTGGCCATCACGGTTCCCCTCAACCGGGAGGAGGAGAAGCCGGAGACAGCGTAGGGGTGCGCCGTCAGGTCTTCCGCGGCCGCGGCTGTCCGCGCCATGTCCTGATAGTAAAAATAGGCGTCCGTAAAGCAGAGCTGATTTCCCAGCACGGTGACGGTGAGGGTAACGGGTTCTCCCTCCTCGAATTCGCCGAGACAGACCGCGTCGTACCGGCGGATATCAAAATAAGTACCCAAATCCCTGCCGTTTACCTTCAAATTCGCTTTTTTCAGGCTATGGGTAGGGAGATAGACGTACACAGGGTCGATCCGGGAGGCGGTAAAATGAAATTCCACCACGCCGGCGCCGTCCTTCCGATACAGTCCCGGCCCAATCTCAGTCAGGCCGTTGAATTCCCTTTGTACATCCTCCACCGGGAGGAAGAGCGCGGTCTCCTCGCCGAGCATGGCCGAAAAAATTCGGTTCTGAAGGGCGAAGGGGTCGTTTCCCGAGACGTCGGTTTCTGTGATCCCATGATTCGCGGCGAAAGCGATGGGAAGCGCGTAAGGATTTTGATAAACGGTGATGCCGTTTTGCGTGTACAACGCCTCATAATAGGAATTTGGCCTTGTTTTCGCAAGCAGGTATTTCACGCCGAGAAGGCAGTCGGCGGCGATGGTGGAGCCGTGGTTATAATAGGCCCAGGTACCGTTGTTCCGGAAGCCGAGACGGCCGAGAAAGGTCTTGGTCGCGGTTTTTTCGGTGGAGCTGAAATGCGAAAGCCCCCGGTAGGAGTAGAGCATCGGGTCGTTGTGATCCCTTTGGAAGGTCTTTTCCATGCGGTAAAAGCCGGTATCGGTCCGCTTGACCCAATCGACGACCGGCTTGACCTGATCGATCGCCTCGGTGAATTCCTCCTGCCGATAGTAAGGGATCCTTTCCAGCGTTTTGAGGCCGTTCCACGCAAGGTTGGCGATGTGGAGAAGCAGGACCGCCGCGAAAAGCAGAGCGTTTATCCTCCTGTGCCCCGGAAAGTGCGAAACAGTGAGCAGAAGTCCGGAAAAGAGGAGCATGAGGCAAAAATCCCCAGCAAGGGAGACCCCCGTCAGGCTGCCGGATACGGTATGCCCGATAAGAAGGGTGACGGCCCCGTAAAGGGCGAGAGCGAGTCCCGCACGCAGGAAAGGTATTTTATGGAAGTTCGCGCAGTACCGACAGCCCAGATAGAGCATGACGAAGCTGATGAGAAATGCCTGACGGCAGGGGAACCCCACGGGATAATTGAAGCCGTGCCAAATGAGATAGAAAATTTGAAACTGATTGCTGACAGCCATCGCGGCAAGAAGGGCGGCGCCGGCCAATCTTTCCTTGAGGGAGATTTTTTGGTTCAGGAAAAAGAGAATCGCCATGCCCACGGTAAGGACGCCGCAGAATACCGACGGCAGGTTGGTGTTCCAGAGGTCGTTATATTCAAAGGCGCCGGTGTAAGTTCTGGAGATAAGGCCCGAGAGGCTGTGCCGAAGAGTGAAATTGAGGTCGGAGAGCGCCGAGGTGCCTTTGCTCCCTCCTTGGAGAGAAAGGGCTGTGGGGAGAAGGACCGCGGCGGCGATACCGGCCGCCAAAAGAGAGGACAAGGCAAACCGCAGGGCTGAACGGGCAAGCTCGCCGCGCTGCTCCCTGCTCTGAAGGGAAAAGGATACAGCGGCTTTGTACAGGAAAAAGAGGACCGAGAAGAGGCAGAGGAAGTAACCGGTGTAGTAATTGACCGTCAGGCAGAGAGCAAGGGAAAACGCGTACAAAAGGGGCTTCTCTTCGGTCACAAGGCGGTGGAGCCCCAGAAGAACCACGGGAAGGCCGACGACGGCGTCCAGCCAGATGATGTTCTGCTGGTAGACGAACATGTAGGCCGTGAGCGCGTAGCCGGTGGAAAAGAGGAGGGCGCTTTTTCGAAGCCCACTCTCACGGGAGGCAAAAATGTAAAAGGTCAGCCCGGCGGTGCCTGTCTTGAGGAGGGTCAGCAGCATAACGGCCTGGGGCAGGGCCCGGGTGGGGAAGAAGAGCGTTATCCAGTTGAAGGGACTGAAGAGATAATAGGCGGCAAAGCCGAACATATCGCCCCCCAGGCTTTTGCTGAAGGTATAGAATAAATCGTTGCCGTTCGCCGCCATGTCCTTCAGATAGGAGAGAAAGCAGGTGTATTGGCCGTACATATCGGCGGTGAGGAGGGACTTTTCACCGAAGGGATAAAAGCCCACAGCCGCGAAGACCGCCAGCATGGCGAGGGCCGGCAGGAAAAAGGCCAGCAGCCAGAAAGTCGCTGGCCTCCGTATTTCCAGGGTACGGCCACGCGAATTGATTGGACAGGTTATTTCCGTCATGACGTTTGTGTCCTTTTCTGATTTTTGGCGGACGTATGCATATAGCCGCTTCGGGGATATTATAGCACACCGCCACGGCATTATAAAAGGCGATTTAAAAACTATATATAGCAAATTTGGCAGAAAGGCCGGTGGAGCGGAGTTGTTCCAATTTTGACGGAGGCGGAGAAGGGTAAAAGTTATGGCGTCCGCAGTATTTTCTGTCGATGACCTTGGCGTACTCTGGTGAGATCAACCCCTCTCCGTCAAAGCGCTTGACCTTCAGTGGCCGCGCGGACTCCGACTCCACCCGGCGGTATCTCCTGACGCCCTCCCGGACAGTCTCGCCCTCTACGGTGACGATCTTGGAGCTGACCTCAAACTCCTCATTCTCCACCACCACGACCCTGCCGGGACGGGCGATGTCGATCCCGTCTATCCGCGTCCCGCTGGACAGCATCAGCCCGTTATAGGCGTAGAGCTTGGACAGCTGGCACCGGCCCACTGTCATGCCCAGCATGATCCGCCGCCGGACCTCGCCGCAGAGATCCGCCCGGATGAAGGACAGTCGCCCCTGACGGCTCATACTGTCGGAACGCTCAAAGGCGACATAGCTGTGTTCGCCGGTTCCAAAATTCAGCGTGACCCCCTCCGGCCTGAAAAGCGACTCCGCTTTTTTCTGCCTGTCCTGGTCAGCCCTGTCAAAGATACCGGCAAAGTCCATGTAGAAGATGACGCCGGAGAGCTCCGTGCGAATACGCTCACCGCTCGCCGAGGGGAACGTCCCACCGTGCAGGACGCACATGGTCTGGTAAAAGAGGGCGTTGTCTTCCTGCTCGTTGTTCCCGTAGACAAAGCAGCGGCGTGTGGCGCTCTCGTCCAGGCAAAATGAAAAGTGGTCTCTGTCTTCCTTGGCGTACCCAAGTACAGCTCTTGCGGAGAGACGGTGGATCAGATACTTCACGTTCAATTTTTCCTCACCTGCCTTTTCCCATCCTACCACAAAATACCTTCCGAGACAATATAGAAATTGCTCCCACTTTTGTGAGGAGCTAAAAAAATTGCCAAGTCTAATGGTGTGAAGTCAAGAATGCAATAAGAGAAAATTTGCGAAAGAAGTACCCCACAAGAGTAGTAA
>CANQBA010000078.1 GCA_947589545.1 uncultured Oscillospiraceae bacterium
AAGATTTCGGCATCCTTGCCCGGACGCTCCTGCAAGAAGAACGCCCCTGCTCCCTTGTTGGCGAAATGCAGCCATACGGCAACGACCAGCAGCAGCGGCGACAAAATAACCAACCCGCACAACGCTGCACAAAAATCTATCAGTCGTTTGAAAAACCGACGGTACATGTCTATTATTTGAGGGAGTTTATAATAATGGAATAGGTCTTATCGACAGTATAGTGGTCTAATAAAAAACGGTAGCCCCGTTCATCCGTAAACGTGCGGTACCCATCAGAATACCACTAATCTCACTCAACTCTCATGTTTTTTAAGTGTACACTTATGAAATTTGCAACGAAATCAGATATTGACTAATTGTTCCAACATGTTTATAATTTGGGGATATGTAAACACTCTATCAAATTGCTTTATACCTAATCTACGCGAATTCTCTCCCATTGCCTGCATCTTTTCAGGATTATTGATTAACGTTATAATGGCATCGGCAACATCATCGCTGTTCCCACATCTGCAATTAATTCCACACTGATAGCGTTCGACAAGTTGTCGATATTCCATATTCTCCTGTGTATTGATTACCGGGAGTCCTGAAAGCGCATAATCTCCTACCTTGTTTGTAATACTTTGACTCGCCCCTTTGGCGATGCAGTTTACCACAACATCACAGGAGCACAACTTTCCGACCATCTCTTCATAAGGCAGATATCCTGTAAATTCATAATTAATCCCAGCTTGCGCAGCATATAATTGAAATTCTTCTAAACGCGGACCATTTCCAATCGCAATAAATTTTATGGATAGTCCGTTTTTTTTATTTTCAGTTACTTTGCGGACAGCATCAATAACACATTTTAAGTCATAACTATATCCCATTGTGCCGACATAGGCTAATTGGAATACATTTGGTATTTTTTCATATTGATGCTTTTCGCGACTTTCATCAAAACGTATAGCACTATTACCTAAATAGACCGTTAAACCTTTGTTACATTTTCGATTCACGCGCAATCCTCTTTTCATAAAGGTATCGCTTACTCCAACAATAAAATCCGCTGCTCTGTACACCCGATTAACATACCATTCCATCGGTTTAAGAAGAAATCGGAATGGAGGTATAACTACCAATTCAAAAGCATCTGGCCATATATCTTGAATGTCAACTACAAATTTAGCTTGCGTTTTTTTACAATAATTCGCAGCATAGTAACCCGCAGTATATGTGGGAAGAGCAACATATATCAAATCTGGAGTATATTTCAGTGCTTGCAAATACGTCCTTACATTTCTTCCCCACACAAAATGACTCCATAAACGTTTCAACGAGATATTCTTATTATACCCTGGTTCGTGTATGAATGTTACGTTAAACGGATAAAGATTATGTAAGTCTACTCGATGTTTTTTTTTCGCATGATCAAAATCCGAGACAATCAATTCTACATTATGTCCTTTATCATGGAGTAAGGTTGATAGATAAGAAAAACGCCCATTAGGTTCTCCATCGAGGATTGAAGGGAAATTAGACAAAACAATTATTTTCATTATTCACACAATAAATTTATTATTTTTTTTGCCTGTATCATTTCGTTTTTATTCTCTAATATGAACGCAGATGCCCGATGACCGAATTCTGTCAAATATTCCATAGGCATCGAACAGATCTCGACAATTTTCCTCGTATACCCCTCAATCGTTTCATCCTCAAAAATAAATAGATAGGGTAAGTACTCATCAGGCATAGCCGGAAGTTTGCACATAACAGTCGGCGTTCCAGAGGCTAAATATTCCAAGGTTTTAGAAGGGAAAGAGTATCTGGTAAATTTATCCTTGCTATGTCTTGGATTAACGAGTAGGGTCGCTTTAGTTTGTAATTCCGTGATTTTGTCTTTATCTACTATACCAAAATAGGTTATCCGATCATCAATCTTTATATAATCATTCAACATCTGCAAATTGCCACATTCCCCACAAAGCCACAATCGATAATCAGAATCGGGGATTCTATTAAATGCCTCTATTAAATCGAATACTCCATAACGAACTGAAATCCCTCCCGTGTACAACAATACTTTATGCTCATCTTTTATAAATTCGAATCCCACATTCTTTTTATATATACCTTCGATATGAATCCATGGTTTCTTATGAAGCGGCAGTTTGCTCGCCATATATGGACTGAATAAAACAAATGTATCTATCTTCTTGAGACAAGCATTGATAATGGTTCTATCAATTCGCTTGGCTATTCTATATAACAAACTCCGGTTTCCAGACATATATTCCGGTAAATCAGGAATTATCACACAACTCTTTTTTACGGGTATTCCAACAAACGCCAACGCCAATAAAAATGTGGATTTTAATGAATAAACTATCACTTTTGCATTGGGGTCGCTATTTAATCTTTCTTTCAACGTCCTGCGAACTCGGATCAACTCATAAAACTTCAAAAAAAATGAATTTTTTGTACCAACATAACGATCGCAAAATTCGGTTGCCCCTTTATGTGAGAAATCATAACCGATAAATTCTTTCCTTACCGATTTATTCACTCTTACCAAAGGTGATGTTATAACACATACATCTGCATATTTATCTAATCCAGATAACAGGGCTATTTGAAACGTGTGGGCAGCGAAGTCAATTTTAGAGTTGTTAGACAACAATTCCTGCTTCAAAGTTTCAGGATAGAAACTGCCGATAAATATAAGGCGATTCTTCATAAAGTTTACAGGGTCGGATTATTGTACGGATAATAGTTGCTATCATATATACTATTCAGAGGTAATATCCTATTGGGAACCGTCAATCTATCACCTGTTGCCAGTCTAACACCCATCAATATCAATATAGGGATTACAATGATGGCTTTTGCCTGTGCTTTGTTCATTAAATCCAATAACTTGACAAGCAGGAGAGGAATAAATACAGAAAAATATACAGCAAGCCGATATGTGATAGTCAGTTCTCCCGAAGATAGATTCATCAGGACTAAATATATTACATATAATTTTATTAAGAGTATTGTAGATGTAGAATCCTCTCTATTCAAAATTTTTTTCTTTTTTAATAAAAACGGGACCAAAAGAAGATGTAGATAAATATTTGATAAAGAGAATTTTGAGATACCAGACGAGGAATAATCCATATAACTCGTATAATCTAAAACATCGAGAACCTCAAGAACCGAGGGCATCTTAGATATTAAGTTTATTGGCAAAACGAATGATGCTATCAGTATGATAACAATAAACAAGTTATTGAAATTTTTTCTCCCGAAGAACAATGGTAATATCATGAAAAGAGCAGAATGGTGAATAAGAACTGCTATAAAAACAGTTCCGATATATATGAGAATGTTTTTTTTACTATTCTCCCGTAACAGGGGGAAATAGCCAAGAAGTAATATGGCAGCCGCAACAAACTGACGGGTAATATTCATTGAGTATAAATAAAGACCTGTAAAAAATATAAAAATAAATGCCGACCAAACAAAATATTCGAATTGGGAATACACCCAAAGACATAGCCCGCATATAATTGCACTGCTTGTTACAAAGAATAGTACTGCGGATAAATTTGTTTCATAGCAAAATGTTTGTAATGAAGAAACTAACGGTTCCGATAGAATCCATAGCCCGAAGTTGGAAACGTCTGGTTGGTATACCACATGTTCACACAGCTCTTTATATGCGGTATAATCCATTCCGATACCATCTCTAAATCCCGAGAAATAGGTTAGAGATAAAATTATCAGTAATAATATTCCTTTACGTAATGCTGGTAACTTCGCTACTTTTTGATACGACAATAGCAAAAGAGTTTCTACGACAAACAAAACAATCCAGTATATCATTATTTCCAATGAAATATATAGATAATGACACTTTTAAGAAAATCCAGCGCAATATACATCTGGGCATATATACCAATGAAATAATTCTTCTTTATATCGTTATACCGGCGTCTTCTGATGTATGATTTTGGAGTCCGTACATCCGCCGCCTTACCCAACGAAACGCCATTATTTCCAGAAACATTTAATACGACAGCCAATTCAGTCGGTTTCATCAAGGAGGAAAATGTCATGACTGGATTTTTAACAGGTTTGGTAGTCAGAACATAGGGCTTATCATAATGATGCCTCGTTCCAAGTAAATCGACGCAGAAATCGTAGTTCGCTAACACAGAATTGCATTCTTTTAATATTTCTGGATATATTTCTTTGAAGCAATCGTATTTCGATCTACTCTGTGTTAGAGTTGGAAATAAATATCGTTTTGTTCCAATCTGAATCTGAGACTGATACATATATAATTCACCGCTATGTATGCCGGGAACGCCATTATTGGTAACTATCGATACTCTTGGTGTTACGACAGTTCGATTCGTTTCAACCAGAAATTGTATATAGATTTTTTTGAATGATCTATTCCATTTAGCCACATTGGGCGGGAGTATTGCCGGCTTCACCTCATAGGTTTTCAGATATTCCTTAAATTTACGCCATTTATGTTTATACCAAATATGCCCCCAGTATGGTTGCTGGAGAAAATAAGCGTCATACTCATCCTGAATCTGATAGAACTTTGTCCCTGTAGCTTCCTCTAAAATAGGATTATATAATGATGCAGCGGCGACACCATCCTCATTTTCATAAAAATCGATTACCTGCATCGTATAATCGATAATTGTTGGGGAAACAATTATGTCGTCTTCGAGAAATAGTACGTGGTCATAAGTTTTTGTTTGATCGCCAACCCACATGAAATGATTTATCAACCCTAATTTTTTCTGATGAATAACAACCCGTTTTTCGCCATACGGCCATTGGAAACTATCAACCAATGCATTGAGTTCTTTCGTGCCTCCATCATCGATACTTATTGTCAGCGGCAGTTCTATATTAGTTCTAATAGAAAGCAGGTTGTCGAGCAGATTTTTCATTGATTCCACTCGGTTATATCCTGTAATGACTATTCCAATTTTATACATCCTATTTCAGCCTTAAAATGAATAATTCGCGACGACCAATACAATTGGAATCGAAGCACACCATCGTTTTGTCCGTACTAAGACGCGGATGCAAATCAGTCCGCCGTTCACCGTCTGGAACAGGTTTGCTGTAAATTCTAATCAACTGCTCTTTTGTATCGTGTGAACCATCTACTCTATATATGTACTGATTCCCATTTTTGTCAGGGTATGTGTCTGTCAATATTTCTGTTTCTGATAGCACAGAAGGATGCCCGTCGTTCAGCAAAGAGTGCGGACAGTAGGCATATTTAGCCCTTGTTTTCGTATTATAAATATAATAGCGACATTGATTACGGCTCCCGTATGCTGTGCAAAGGATATTATTGTTGTTTATCCACACATAGTGAGAAACTTTGTCTTTCGTCTCGAGAGGGAATAACCGTTCGGTAGACATATCGTACACAATCAACGATGCCTGATGATAGCCATCGATAATTTCTATCCAAAAGAATAGAAATTTGTCGCCAGCAGGAGAAAATGAAAGATGGTTTATATAACAATTTCTTAAATCGCATTTGTGTCCGATCATTGTCGTAATTTCATTGTACGTAATTGTTCGTTCTATCATATTTTTCGCCAAATCGACAATCCCGATAAATTCATTGCCCAGATAGGACGGAATATATCGTCGACAAACATAACCATATCCAGGTCGCAATACTCCTAACCGTTCAAAATTGATAGTAAGTGCAAATCTCCCTTTCAAGTCTACGTCATAGAGCGGATAATTGTATTCTCTTTTTATATTTCCCGATGTGTCAATTACCCGAGAAAAATACCTTTCTTGTTCAAAGGCATTGAATACGAGTTCATTATCATACTCGGAGAACCATCTCAAACGGCATCCCATCTGCCAGTTCCATGCATAACTCTCTGCTAATATGCGCTCACTATCACCTTGCAATGAATTCAAACAAATAACAACTTTGTTCGAACCGCGTTTCTTTTTGATATAAAGGATTTCATTGTTATGGTTAAAGGGAGTTACGTCGTAGTATCCGAAATATATATCATGTTCTTCCTCTGTAATGACCGTGTATGTATATTCCGTATTTATTTTTGACTCCCTACATATTAATCTATGAACAATATGCTGGATTGTTTTGGCAAAGGCCTTTTGCTTTGGAGAAAATAATGTGCGCAACATCGGATTATGCTCCCATCAATAATTTGCCTGCGATTCTACTCTTTTTTAGTGTTATTGACAGACGATAACAAATATATGCCAAACATATTGTCGCCAATGGGCAAATGAGGTAGTATCTTATAAAGTCAGAATCAGGTAAAATACCCATTCCTTCAAAATGGTTGTTTATAACAGGCCCAATAACGACTGCCAATAAAGAAACATGAAAAGTATAGGCAAACAGCGTCTCTCGACCCAGTTTAACTATAATGTTGGTCAATGCCGAATTTCTTGTATGTCTATACATTAGAATCAAATACTTACACGATAAATAACTTGACGTTATATACAAAGCATATCGGTTTACTATAAAAAGAAGTTTATAGATATCAAAAGAGCCATCATTTGACAATATGCAGTTGGAAACATTATAGAATGTATTACTTGTTCTCCACCCCCCCCCCGACAATCAAAACAATGGTTATCAATGCGATATCCATTAGATAGCGTATGTTTGATTTATCCCTGAATTCGTTCCAATTCGTTTTTCTACAAATTACGCCTATAAGAAAGAACAACCACAAGAATGAAAAATGAAATGTATTCGTATGTACAAATAACAACAACAGTGTTCCCATTATGTATAAAACAATGCCGATCAATTTGTTGATATTATAAATAACATCAAACGTGTAATAATAGATTTGGCATAAAAATAGAGCACCGAGATACCAAAATAGGCTGATGATTCCTCGTGTCGACAGAAACATACTGTCTACGTTCATATTTCCAATGGAGAAATAGTAAATTATCACTTTTGTGCAAAAAGCAATGATAGCCCAACAACCCATCGGAATGATAATATGCCGAATAGATTTTAAGAGTTTTTGCCACATATCTGATAACGAAATTACAGACTTCTGAAAATACCCACTGATAAATATAAACAAGGGCATTTGGAACAATCTAATATATGTTGTCAATGTATTTTTCTCATAATCGGTTTCGGAGAAATACATACAAAGATGCCCATAAATTACCAATAATATAAGTATGCCTTTGATGAAATCGAAATCAGCATTTCTTACACTTTTATTCATTCGAACGATATTATTTGTGTACAAATAAATGAATAAAATAATTTGTAAATAATTCCTTCAAAACAAGAAACCCATACAATTTCCCGCGCCATGCAAGCAAAAAATAAATTGTAATGAATAAAAATGTAGACAATAAAATTATAATAATATTACACATATTGCCCAATAAGGACATTTGAACAAGAAAGGTAATTACTCCTGCAGAGAATGAAATTATAAGCGGAGCAAGTATATCTTTCAAAATGCCAAAACCTCCATAACCGAGTTCTCGTTGTAGATAATACCCATTCAAGAATAATTCTATGACTGAATTTACTCCGAGTGCATATAAAATTCCCCATATACCCCAAACATACATCCCTATCATAATAAAGATTATACCAAGTATTTTTTTTATAATTTCCAATTGCAACACATAATCACTATGCCCGAGAGCTTTCAATACTGATAACGTACATTGATGAATCGCCAGCAAGAGACCGAATGTCAGACAAAGAAATCTAAAATAATCCACAGAACCTATCCATTTCTCAGAATATAAAAATATAAAAAGTGGATGTGCAATTGTAGACAATAATACCATCAGTGGAATATTAAAGAAAGCAACCAACTTGATATTCTGACGAAACATATGTAGTAAATTACTCGTTTCACACTGTAATCTTGAATATATGGGAAACGATACATAGTTGATAACCTGGGTTACCGTATTCGTTGGTATGTTTTGCAACTGTCTCGCCTGTGAGTAAAATCCTAAATCGGCAGGTTGATAATGTCTTCCAATAATTATTTGTTGAAGATTTACATAGAATTCAGCAATAAAACTGGATAGTAACAGTTTTGAACCATAGTCAAAAAGCGTTTTAAGAGAATGAATGCTGAACAGCATTTTAGGTCGCCATTTGGCCACTATCCATGTCGTTGTTGTTCTTATTATGCTGTAAAGTATATATTGTATAATCAACGACCAAACTCCAAAACCATAATATGCCAATATTATAGCAACTAATGCCGCTATAAAAATCGAAATAATCTTGATAAGTGTTATCGTCTTAAAATCGATCTCTCTTGTAAGCAATGTATTTTGAATTGCACAGAAAGCATCGATAATAATAATTACACCGACCACACGCAACATATTGACAAGGTCTGAATTTGTAAAATAATCGGCAATATAAGGAGCTCCAAGGAAGAGTACAATATAAACGAAGAAAGATAAAGCAAGATTGGTAAAGAAAACAGTGGATTTATCTGTTTCATTTATTGTTGCCTTTTGTATAAGAGCCGTACTGAGTCCACTGTCAATAAGCACATTGGATAACAATATAAATACCATTAATATGCCTACAGTACCAAAATCGGTGGGCGACAAAAGTCTTGCAAGTACTATATTAGATAAAAACTGACATGTGAGATAACCGAACCTTTCGATTGTCATCCACATAGAACCAAACATCGCTTTTTTTCTTAAATTATCCATAATGTTTCGTTCCTTTATTTCATGCTAATACTTCTATGCAAGGATACACAATATTCTTAATGACTAATGTTCTGTAAAAAATCGACTCCACGTTCTCGAATAGAATGATTATTTTTCTACACCATTTTATTAACGATACCGGTATAGGATCGTATGATTTTCACCACTTTGTCTGACGTTCTCGTTCGTATAATCGATCCTTATAAGACCACTGTCTTTGCCTTCTATATTTATTTTATTAAAGAATGCGACAACGAGATCATTATAGCATCAAAAGATTACACATAATGGAGATTCGTATCAATACCTAAAACCGTTTGCCATCCCAATTTATGTTTTCTTTTACTATCCTTGCCGGAACGCCGGCAATTACTGCTCCGCTTTTATCTATTTTCTTTGTTACTATTGCTCCGGTCCCCACCACATCGTTTTCAGGAATTTCTACTCCCTTTGTGATCAGGACCCGGTGTCCAACCCATACATGATTACCGATAACGACATCTTGTGCCTGATTTATTCTTATTCCTGCTTCATTCAGAATCGAATGAGAATCCCCCGTTCGAATTACGATCTCGGAGGAAAATAGACAATCATTACCAATTATACATTTTTTAGATTCTGTTACAGCGATATGAATCTTGCCGGCATAACGTGTATTATCCCCGCTGATAATTGTATTATTGTTATCTTCCGTATAAAATGAGGCATTTATTGCAATACAATTTTTACCTAACTCAATTATATTATCATTCCCTAAAAACACAAACTCACAGTGTAAAAATACCCCCCCCCTCAAAATCAGCCGATTACCGATTCCGGAGCTCGTGACTTTACAGCGCCAAAGAACAGCTCCATCATTTTCAATGGAAACTTTACCCTTTACGGTATTGTTAAACGGAAGATGATTAACAAGTTTGTAGAACTTAAAAGTAAGTTTTTTTATCGCCTGTATCATACCTCTTTCCTCCACACCATTTTATTGACAATGCCGGTATAGGACTGGATGATTTTCACCACTTTGTCCGAGACATTCTCGTCCGTGTAGTCGGGAACGGGAATGCCGTTGTCGCCGCAACTCACCATTTCGACCGCCAAGTCCACCGCTTGCAAAAGGCTGTGTCCGTCGATGCCCGCCAGCACGAAGCAGCCCTTGTCCAACGCCTCGGGACGCTCCGTCGAGGTGCGGATGCAGACCGCCGGAAACGGTTTGCCTATAGAAGTGAAGAACGAACTCTCCTCGGGAAGAGTTCCGCTGTCCGACACCACAGCAAAGGCATTCATCTGCAAACAGTTGTAATCATGAAATCCCAACGGCTCGTGGCGGATAACCCGCGTGTCTAATACGAAGCCGCTTTGCTCCAACCGTTTGCGGCTGCGCGGATGGCACGAATAGAGGATGGGCAGGCCGTATTTCTCCGCCATTTCGTTGATTGCCCCGAAGAGCGACCGGAAATTCTGCTCTGTATCGATATTTTCCTCGCGGTGTGCCGACAGCAAGATGTATTTGCCCTTTTCCAATCCCAACCGCCGGTGTACATCGCTCGCCTCGATAGCTGCAAGGTTGCGGTGCAGCACCTCCGCCATGGGCGAACCGGTAACGTAGGTGCGCTCTTTCGGCAGACCGCAGTCGGCCAGGTAGCGGCGGGCGTGTTCCGAATAGCACAGGTTCACATCGGAGATGATATCCACGATGCGGCGGTTCGTCTCCTCGGGCAGGCACTCGTCCTTGCAGCGGTTTCCTGCTTCCATGTGGAAAATCGGAATATGCAGCCGCTTGGCCCCGATGACCGAAAGGCAGGAGTTCGTGTCGCCCAGCACCAGCACGGCATCGGGCGCGGTCTGCACCATGAGCCGGTAGCTTGCCGCGATGATATTGCCCATCGTCTCGCCCAAATCGTTGCCCACGGCATCCAAATAGACGTCCGGCTCTTGCAGCGCCAGATCGCGGAAGAAGATGCCGTTCAGGTTGTAGTCGTAGTTCTGCCCTGTATGCGCCAGCAGGGTGTCGAAATAGCGGCGGCATTTGTCGATCACCGCCGACAGCCGGATAATCTCCGGTCGTGTGCCGACGATAATCAGCAGTTTCAGTTTGCCGTTCTCCGCAAAACGGACATTCGTATAGTCTCTCATCGGTTTATTGCTTTACTACTTTTTCCGCATAGGTGTCCGGACGGTCAGGGTCGAAGCACTCGTTGCACCACATGACCGTAACCAAATTCTCCGTATCGGAAAGGTTGATGATGTTGTGCGTATAGCCCGGTAGCATGTGCACCGCCTCGATATGTTCCCCCGAAACCTCGAAATTCAGTATCTCGTCCGTGCCGATTTTCCGCTCCTGTATCAGTCCGTGTCCCGCCACTACCATGAAAAACTCCCACTTGCTGTGGTGCCAGTGTTCGCCTTTCGTGATGCCCGGTTTCGAGATGTTGATGCTCACTTGTCCGCACTGTGCCGTGCGCAGCAGCTCCGTAAAACTGCCACGCGGGTCGGTATTCATCTTCAGCGGGAAAGCGACTTTCTCTTTCGGCAGATAGGACAAATAGGTCGAATAGAGTTTCTTGGCAAACGACCCTGTCGGAATCTCCGGCAGGACGAGCGTCTGCGGCTGGCGGGCGAATGTTTCGAGCAGATCGACGATTTCACCCAACGTCGCGCGGTGCGAGACGGGTACCATGCAGTAGCGTCCCGATGCGTCCGGCACCGCCTCCGCGCCAACGAACTCGCAGCGGTGCTCTTTGCCTTGCAGCGCCGCAATCATCTCGTCGACCAGGTCGTCGATGTAGACCAATTCCAATTCGGTCGCGCGGTCATTGACCGTAATCGGCAAATCGCGGGCGATGTTATAACAGAAGGTCGCCACGGCGGAGTTGTAATTCGGACGGCACCACTTGCCGAAGAGATTCGGGAAACGGTAAACCAGTACCTTTGCCCCCGTCTTCGCGGCGTAGTCGAAGAAGAGTTCTTCGCCGGCTTTCTTGCTCTTGCCGTATTCGCTCCCCGCATAGCGACCCTGCAAGGTCGCCTGTATGGAGCTCGACAGCATCACGGGGCAGCGGTTGCCGCACTTCGTCAGCATATCGAGCAGCGTCGAGGCGAATCCGAAGTTGCCTGCCATGAACTCCGCCGGATTCTGCGGACGGTTCACGCCTGCCAGATTGAAGACGAAATCCGCCTCGGCGCAATACCGTTCCAATTCCTCCGGCGAAGAATCAATGTCGTAACTGAAAACAGCGTTGATTTTCAGATCGCCGTAATTACGCGCTTTCCCCTCTTTTATATTATTGAGTTGGGCTACTAAATTCTGCCCGACAAAGCCCCGGGCGCCCGTTACCAATATCTTCATAGTGATTATTCCGAACGGATATCCTTTGCCTTGGCGCGCGGTTGCAAGCCTAAATCCTCGCGAATGAAGCGCAGTTTCAGAAGCAGCTCCTTCATGCCCGCGACATCCAGGCGCCGCGTATTATGCGAATGGTAGTCCTCGATTTTGGAAACCGCCGTATTGCCCTCGACGAAAAACTTGTCGTAATTCAAGTCGCGGTTGTCGCACGGGATGCGGAAGTATTTGCCCATATCGATTGCCTTCGCCATCTCCTCGCGCGTAACCAATGTTTCGTAGAGTTTCTCTCCGTGGCGTGTGCCGATGACCTTCACCTCCGTCTCGCCGTATTTCGGGTCGATTCGTGCATAGACCTCTTTCAACGCCTGCGCCAGCGTGGCAAGCGTCGCGGCAGGGGCTTTCTGCACGAACAGGTCGCCGTTGTGTCCGTGTTCGAAGGCATAGACCACCAAATCGACCGCATCGTCTAATGTCATCATGAACCGTGTCATCTCGGGGTCGGTAATCGTAATGGGCTTGCCCTCCATCATCTGCTCGACCCATAGCGGTATCACGCTCCCGCGGCTCGCCATGACGTTGCCGTAGCGGGTGCAGCAGATGGTCGTCGCGGCGCCCTCGCCCAACTCGCGCCCCTTGGCAATGGCCACCTTCTCCATCAGCGCCTTGCTGATACCCATCGCGTTGATGGGATAGGCTGCCTTGTCTGTTGACAGGACGACGACATTCTTCACCCCGTGTTCGATGGCCGATTGCAGGACGTTGCCCGTGCCGACGACATTGGTGCGCGTGGCCTCCATGGGGAAGAACTCGCAGCTCGGTACCTGCTTCAACGCCGCAGCCGAGAAGACGTAATCCACATCCCGCATGGCAATATCCACCGATGCCTTGTCGCGCACATTGCCGATATAGAATTTCACCTTCGGATTTTGCAGCGCATGACGCATATCGTCCTGCTTCTTCTCGTCGCGGCTGAAGATGCGGATTTCCCGTATATCGCTGTCCAGAAACCGCCGCAGCACCGCATTCCCGAACGATCCCGTTCCTCCTGTAATCAGGAGAATTTTGTCTTTGAAAATACTCATATTTTATGTATGAATTTATTTACCTGCTAATTGTGTTAAGTTTCATCAGATTTATCGAAATTCTTGTGTTATTTGATTCCATTGGATCGCCTACCCACGGCTTTCCGGGCAAGAAAACGGATAAGTTTTCTGTCGTAGTAAATATGATTCCCGTTCGCATCATACCATTCGCTTTCGTCCGGGGTCTTGTCTGCGAGGTCTTTTCCGCGTCTTAATGCGAACAGAAGTAACGGCAGACCGGAGATGAGAATCAGTGCGAGAATCGTGTACCCGAGAATGTCCATATTAAATTAATATCTACCCGGCTTGTTTTTAGTCCAACTCCCTGAATCTCGGATTCTCGGGGTTGTATTCGGGAACGGTGTGTTTCATCTGGCGCACCATGTCGGGGATATTGACGGCACGGGAGTGGGTTTCGAGTTCATCGACGACGGTCTTGGCGTTGTCGTATTCGTATTCGCGGACTTTGGCGATGCGTATGCGGTCGTGCGAGGTCGGTCGGGTGTTTTCGGCTGATGCCAGTACTTCTTCGTAGAGTTTCTCACCCGGTCGCAGTCCGGTGTATTTTATTTCGATGTCTTTCCCTACTTGCAGCCCGGAGAGTTCGATCATTTGTTCTGCCAAATGGGTGATTTTTAC
>CANQBA010000079.1 GCA_947589545.1 uncultured Oscillospiraceae bacterium
CGCCCCCAACGACAACATCACCCGTGAGGAAATGGCCCTGATGATCCAGCGCTGGAAGGCCGGCAAGGCCGCCGGCGAGGTCGCCTTCCCCGACGCGAAGGATGTCCACGATTGGGCCGCCGATGCGGTAGCCTGGGCCGCCGAACAGAGCTATATCAAGGGCAAGGACGACGGCAGATTCGCGCCGCTGGACTCCCTGACCCGCGCCGAAATGATCACGGTCGTGGCCCGCACCTTGGGCTTTGAGGGCTGAGAGGATATCCGTAAAGCTGTATACAAGCGAAAGAGAGCCGCCGGCGGGCGCCGGCGGCTCTCTTTATGTCTTTAGCGGGGCTTCGGGGAAATTCAGATCGTTTCGATCTTGATGAGGTTGGTGCCGCCGCTCTTGCCGGTGGAGGCGCCGCCGGTGATGACGATGCGCTCGCCCGCCTGGATGGGGAAGGCCTTCTTGGCAAGCTGGGTGGCCATGTAGAAGAGCACGTCGGTGGAGTTGTACTGCTCCGACAAGGCAGGAGTGACGCCCCAGGAGAGGTTCAGCTTGCGCCAGCTCTTCTCGTCCGTGGTGACGCCCAGGATATCCACCGGGCAGCGGAAGCGGGAGACCATGCGGACGGTCTTGCCGGACAGGGAGCACACGGCGATGGCCTTTGCGTCCACGTCGATGGCCATGCCGCAGGTGGCGTGGGAGATGGCGTCAGCAGTGTTCTGCATGGGGAATTTGAAGGTGCGGAAGTGCTCGGCAAAGTCGATGCCGCGCTCCGCCTCCGTGGCGATCTTGGCCATAGTCTCCACCGTCAGCACCGGGTATTTGCCGGAGGCCGTCTCGCCGGAGAGCATGATGGCGGAGGTGCCGTCATAGACGGCGTTTGCCACGTCGGAGATCTCGGCACGGGTGGGCCGGGGCTTCTCAATCATGGATTCCAGCATCTCCGTGGCGGTGATGACCATCTTGCCCAGGAGACGGCACTGGGTGATGATGTGCTTCTGGATGCCGGGAAGCTCCTCGAAGGGGATCTCCACGCCCAGGTCGCCGCGGGCCACCATGATGCCGTCGCACTCGGCGCAGATCTCCTGGATGTTGTCCACGCCGGCGCGGTTCTCGATCTTGGCGATGAGGTCTATGCCCTTGACGTTGTGCTCGGCTAGGAGGGCCTTGATGTCGCGGATGTTCTGAGCCTCGGACACGAAGGAGCAGGCGATGAAGTCCACGTCGTTGGCTACGCCGAAGAGGATGTCCGCCTTGTCCTGCTCGGAGAGGTATACCTGCTTGAGAACCTTGCCGGGGAAGGCCATGGACTTCCGGTCGGAGAGGACGCCGCCGGCCTCCACCACGGTCTTGACCTCGGTCTTGGTGGTGCCGGTGACCTTGAAGGTCATCAGGCCGTTGTTCAGAAGGATGGTGTCGCCGGCGCTCAGCTCCTGGGGGAGGCTGGCGTAGCTGACGGACACGCGCTCCTGATTGCCTACGATCTCCTCGGTGGTGAAGGTGAACTCGTCCCCCTCCTTGAGGGTGATCTTGCCGTTTTCAAAGGTGCGGATGCGGTACTCGGGGCCCTTGGTGTCCAGCAGGATGGCGATGGGGAGGTTCAGCTTCTCCCGGACCTTCTTGATGAGGTCGATGGTGACCTGATGGCTCTCGTGGGTGCCGTGGGAGAAGTTGAGGCGCGCCACGTTCATGCCGGCCAGGCACATCTTCGTCAGCGTCTCCTCGTTGGCGCAGGCGGGGCCGATGGTGCAGACGATCTTTGTTTTTCTCATGGGCGGTGTTGCTCCCTTCCGTATATTCAGCCGGTTTGGACGCCGGCTTTGTTTGATATTCCTATTTTAGTAGCATTTTACATAAACGTCAAGGGAAATTTCACCGCGAGATCGGCAAAAATAATAAAAGCGCGTTTTCCCGCCCGGGAGAGGATCGGAGATACGCCGTTTACCGGGCCGCCCACTCCGCCGGGTCGATCTCCTCCGCGGAGACGGCGGAGATCTCATAGGCCACCTTCTGGGTGGCCTCCTCGCCCTCCATCTTGATATACGCCCGGGACTGAAGCCGCCCGGTGACGGTGACGGCGGCCCCCTTCTCCCAGCCGGCTGCCCGGCGGGCCACGGCGCCCCAGGCGATGCAGGGGATGTAGTCGCATTTTCCGTAGCGCCGCTCCACGCTGAGCATCATATCGCTGATCTCCCGCCCCATAGGCGTGCGCCGCAGGGTGGGCTCCTTGCAGAGAGTGCCGGTGAGGGTGACGGAATTTTCAAAGTCGTCCCCGGTGAAGGCCAGCTCCCGGGCCAGGACGGTAATGACAAGCCTGGGCCCCACGCCGGAGTGGTTGTTCCAGGAGCGGACCTGACCGGTGACCCGCAGACACGGAAGCTCCGCGATCTCCAGCGCCTCCAGGTGCTGGCGGCTCACCAGGATATTCAGCGTGTCCTCCGTCCCGGAGAGGCGGCGCACCGAAAGAGGGAACTTGAAATAATCGCCGTCCCGGCCCGTATGGGAGAACTCCGGCCTCCCCGCCACCTGGCCGCACAGCGTCACTGTATTTACCGGTCTGTCCATAGCATATCTCCTCACCCTGACGTAGGTTATTACGGAAGAATATATGTCCCGGCTTTGGACAATAGACCCCTCGGGAAATGTTAATATAACTTTAATCACTGGCCACTGGCAAAATGAGGGCGGGTGTGCTATACTGTACCCACTGAGAAATTTCCTTACAAAAGAGAGACTGCAAACCATGGACAACGAAAACGGAATCAAACAGCTGTCGGCCCGGGGCACGTTTTTCCTCCACCTGGCGGTGGGGGCGGTCATCGGCATCGGCGGCGTGCTTCCAGGCGTATCCGGCGGCGTTATGGCGGTGAGTCTGGGCCTCTATAAGCCCATGATCGACGCCATAGCGGGCTTTTTCAAGGCCCCCAAAAAGAATTTCCTGTTCCTCCTGCCCGTGGGACTGGGGGCGGGGCTGGGCTTCTTGCTGGGCGCGGTGGTGCTGAGCAAGCTGATGCGGCGCTGGTATGTGGAGGTCATGTGGCTCTTTTTGGGCCTGGTGGCGGGGGGCATCCCCTCCTTCCTCCACGAGGCCAACGAGCGGGGCTTCAAAAAGCGGTATCTTATCGCCACCGTCCTGGGCGCGTGCCTGGCGTCCCTGCTGCTCCTCCTCCGGCGGGAGGGGGCCGCGCTCCCGGACGCGGAGCGCCTCACCCCCCTGATGGCGGTGCTGGCCGGCGCCATTGTGGCCGTGGGGACGGTGATCCCCGGCATCTCCACCGCCTTCATCCTCATGTATATGGGCTGGTACAGGCCCATGATGGACGCCTTTGCCGACGTTCGGGTGGCGACCCTCCTCTTTCTGGGCATCGGCGCGGCGGGGTGCTTCGTGGGCACCGTCAAGGCCGCCCGCTGGGTTTTCGACCGCTTTCACGGCTGGGCCTATTACGCCGTGCTGGGCTTCCTGATCGTCTCCGCCGCCCTCATTGTGCCCGGCTTCACCTGGACCTGGGACATGGCCGTCAACCTCCTTCTGGCCGCCGCCGGCTTCGCCGGGGCCTATCTGCTGGGAAGGATCCACGCGTGAGACTGTTTGAAAAAGCCAGTGAGAATATCGTCCTCCTTCGGGGCCGCCTTTGGCGGCCCTGTTTTTCGTATAAAAAGGGGAATTTACACAGATTTAACAAAAATATGATTTCCCTTTTAACCTTGCGGGGTGTATAGTATAGATGTATAAATAGGTTTACAGCCGGGAAGGGGGACGGGGCGTTGATCTATCTGCTGGAGGACGACGGGAGCATCCGCAACTTCGTGGAGTACGCGCTGGTGAGCGCGGGGCTGGAGACCAGGGGCTTTGAGCGGCCCTCGGATTTCTGGCGGGAGCTGGACAGGGGCGTGCCCTCCCTTCTCCTGCTGGACATCATGCTCCCGGAGGAGGACGGGCTGGAGATCCTGCGGAAGCTCCGGGAGCGGCGGGACACCAGAAAGCTGCCCGTCATCATGCTGACGGCCCGGGGCACGGAGTACGACAAGGTGCTGGGGCTTGACCGGGGGGCGGACGACTACATCGCCAAGCCCTTCGGGATCATGGAGCTTCTCAGCCGTGTACGGGCGCTCCTGCGCAGGACGGAGCCGGAGGCGGAAACACGCGAGCTGTCCCTGGGCGGCATCACCCTCTCCCCCGCCACGCGCACGGTCAGGGTCAACGGCGAGGCCGTTTTTCTCACCCACAAGGAATTTGAGCTTTTGGAGCTTTTTATGTCCAAGCCGGGCGCGGTGTTCCCCCGGGAGAAGATCCTCGCCGCCGTCTGGGGCGCGGATTTTGACGGGGAGAGCCGCACGCTGGACGTCCACATCCGCACCCTCCGGGGCAAGCTGGGGGTGTGCGGCGGCCAGATCAAGACGGTGCGCGGCACCGGATACAAGATGGAGGACGAGCTATGAGGAAAAAGATCACCTGGGCGATCCTGATCGTGGCCGCCTTGGGCGCGGCGCTGGCGGTGGGGACGTATTTCGGCATGGAGCTGTGGCTCTTTGCGGTGCTCCTGTGCGCCTTTGCCGTCTTCGCGGCTGTGTTCGCGGACGTCTCGGCCAGGAGCATCGTCAAGCCCCTGCGGGACTTTGACCCGGAGCGTAAGACGGGCCAGGGCTACAAGGAGATCGAGCCCATCATGGACAGGCTCACCCGCCAGAGCCAGCTTATCGACCTGCAGATGGCGGATCTGAAGCGGAGCCAGGAGGAATTTCGGGCCATCACCGACTCCATGGCAGAAGGGTTCGTGCTGGTGGACACAGATATGAAGCTGGTCAGCTACAACCCCAGCGCCCGGAAGCTCATGGGGGACGGGGGCGTGGAGTCCTCGGGCCTTTTCCGCAACGTGGCGGAGCAGGCCCTGGCCGGCACCCACACCGAGCGCACCGCCGAGCTGGACGGCCGGGTGTACCAGATCCTGGCAAGCCCGGTGGAGGACGCGGGGCGGATCACCGGCGCCGTCATCGTCACCCTGGACATCACCGAGAAGGCCCACCGGGAGGCCATGCGGCACGACTTCTCCTCCAACGTCTCCCATGAGCTGCGCACGCCCCTGACCTCCATCTACGGTATTTCGGAGCTTATGATGAACGACATCGTAAAGCCGGAGGATATGAAGGGCTTCGCCGCCAATATCCACGACGAGTCCGGGCGGCTCATCGCCCTTATCAACGACATTATCAAGCTCACCCAGCTGGACGAGGGCGTCTATGAGCTGGAGCGGGCGGAGGTGGATCTGTACGCCGTGGCCAAAAGCGTCGTGGAGCGCTTAAAGCCCGTGGCGGCTCTGCGGGGCATCGAGTTCGCCGTCACCGGGACAAGCACAAAGGTGCACGGCATCCCCTCCGTCATTGACGAGATGGTCTACAATCTGGCGGACAACGCCATGAAATATAATGTGGAGAACGGCCGCGTCCTTATCAGTGTGGCTACCCTGGCGGGCCGGCCGGTGATCTCCGTCTCCGACACCGGCATCGGCATTCCCCGGGAGCATATCGACCGGGTGTTCGAGCGGTTTTACCGGGTGGACAAGAGCCACTCCAAGAAGATCGGCGGCACGGGCCTGGGCCTCTCCATCGTCAAGCACGGGGCCGCCGTCCACGGGGCCAACGTGGATCTGAAGAGCAAGCCGGGCCGCGGCACGGTCATCACCATCACCTTCCCCGGCGCGGGCAAGGAGCCCCCTTCCGCACAGGCAGACAAAGAGACTACGGAGGAATAAGGCATGGGCTTTGACGTCTTCAATATCATCTCCCTGTTCGGGGGGCTGGCGCTGTTTCTGTTCGGCATGAATCTCATGAGCTCGTCCCTGGAAAAACGGGCCGGCGGGCGGCTGAAATCCCTGCTCTCCAACATCACGTCCAACCCCTTCAAGGGATTCCTGCTGGGCGTGGGCGTGACGGCGGTGCTCCAGTCCTCCTCCGCCACCACGGTCATGGTGGTGGGCTTCGTCAACTCCGGTCTCATGACCCTGGGCCAGTCCGTGGGCCTGATCGTAGGCGCCAACCTGGGCGCCTCCATTACCCCGTGGCTTCTGTCCCTGGCCGGCGTCCAGGGCGGCAGCATCCTTTTGGAGATCTTCAAGATGTCCACCATCACCCCGGTGATGGCCTTCATCGGGGCGATCCTGTACATCTTTAATAAGAAGCCCGCCAAGCGCGACACGGGCATGATCTTCCTGGGCTTCGCCATCCTGATGTACGGCATGGAGGCTATGAGCGGCGCCGTGGAGGGCCTTCGGGACATGCCCCAGTTCGTGGAGATCATCTCCGTCCTCTCCAACCCCCTGGTGGGCGTCCTGGCCGGCACCGTCATCACGGCCATCATCCAGTCCTCATCCGCCTCCATCGGTATTTTGCAGGCCCTGGCCACCACGGGCAAGATCAGCTACGGCATCGCCATCCCCGTGATCATGGGCCAGAACATCGGCACCTGTATCTCCGCCATCCTCTCCTGCATCGGCGCCTCGAAAAACGCCAAGCGGGCCGCCATGATCCATCTGAGCTTCAACGTCCTGTCCACGGTAGTGGTTTTGCCCCTCTATTATCTGGTCTATTATCTGGCGGGGCTGACCTTCGCCGCCAATCACGCCACGCCCGTGGCTATCGCCCTGATCAACACCGTGTACAAGATCATCTCCATCTTAGTGCTCCTGCCCGTCCTGCGGTGGCTGGAGCCCCTGTCCCGCCTGATCATCCGGGACTCCGACAGAAACGGGGAGGAGACGCTGCTGGACGAGCGTCTGCTCAAATCTCCCGCCGTGGCCGTGGCCCGATGCCGCGCCGTCACGGTGTCTATGGCCGAGGAGGCGGCCCAGTCCATCTTCGACGCCTTCCGGGAGCTGAACGCCTTCGACGGGGAGCTGTCGGAGAAGATCATGGAGGCGGAAAACCATGTGGATTACTATGAGGACCGCCTGGGCACCTACCTTGTAAAGCTCTCCGGCCAGAACCTGTCCGCCGCCGACAACGCCCAGGCCACAAAGCTCCTGCACATGATCTCGGACTTCGAGCGCATCTCCGACCACGCGGTCAATATCCTCAAATCCGCCGAGGAGATCCACGAAAAGAAGCTCCAGTTCTCCTCCGACGCCATGCAGGAGCTGAACACCATGATCGACGCGGTCAGCGAGATCATCGCCCTGGCGCTGGCAAGCTTCCGGGACGACGACCTGAACTCCGCCGTGATGGTGGAGCCGCTGGAGCAGGTGGTGGACAACCTGAAGGACCGCATCCGCATGAACCACGTGAAGCGTATGCAGACCGGCGAGTGCACCATCGAGCTGGGCTTCATCCTCACGGATCTTGTGACCAACATGGAGCGCGTCTCCGACCACTGCTCCAATATCGCCGGCTATATGCTGGAGATGAGCGACGCCAACTCCGACGTGGGCGTCCACGAGTTCCTCCACAACGTCCGCAGCGGCGAGACAAGGGAGTTCAACGACTATTACGACTATTTCAGGGTCAAATACCGTATGCCGGAGCGTGCGTGATATGGACGGATTCATCAATTTTCTGAAAAAAGCCGTGGACGTGGTACTGGCGGTGGCGCTCCTGGCCATGGCGGCCTCCGTCATCATCACCTACGCGGCCAAGGCCAGAAGCGGCAGCAAGACCGCCCAAGCCAGCGTCTTCGGCTATACGCCCACGGTGACGCTGACGGGCTCCATGCTGCCCACCATCCGGATCAACGCCCTGAGCATCGTCAAATGCTGCGATATCTCCGATGTCCGCACCGGCGACATCATCGTCTTTTACAACGCCCAGCGGGATATGAACATCATCCACCGGGCGGTGGAGATCACCGGAGAGGGGGACGATATCCGCATCGTCACCAAGGGGGACAACAACGCCGCCGCCGACGGCGATCCCGTCACCAGGAGCAACTTCATCGGCATCGCCAAGGTCACGTTCAACCGCGCCGCGCCCATCGTGGAAAAGCTCCTGCGGGAGGACGGTTCGGGGCTCGACCCGGTAAAGATGTTTATCGCCGCCGTTGCCCTGTGCCTGGCGGTCTTCGCGGCCATGGAGCTGATCAAATGGCTTATCCTGCTGCTTTTGCGGCTCTTCCGAAGCGGCCCCGGGGAATAACGAAGCCCGAAGCGGAAAAATAAACGGAATACAAGCTAAACCCAGGCGGCCCTTTTCCCGAAAAAGGGCCGCTTTCTCCGGCTTTTTCGGTTATGAAAATATTTTTTCAAAAAATCAAAAATTTCTCTTGACAAAGCATCAAAGGTTTGTTATTCTATCAAAGCGCCTGTGGGCAAGGTATGCCCATACGCGCACTGCGATGATCCGGGAGATTGCGCCATCCGGCGGTAACTTCCGGGGAGTATGTCCGGTCGGAGCTGGAAGCTTTTCCAAACCGGACGCGGATCCCGCGTCAGCGGGCCGCGGACGGGAAGGAGGAGCGAAACCCGCGCCCGAACCGTGAGGCGAACGCCTTTGGCGATCGCCGAGCGGCGAGGCAAAGCGGTTTCAGCGACGACGCAATCGGGCGGTCGAAGAATTGCTGTGCTATGGACGGTTGAAGCGTATATCGTCCGGGCAGGATCGGCCGGATCTGGATCCGGCTTTGTTTCTGAACGGAAGTGATACGCACGGATATGTGGACAGAAATTTTTCACCGTACTACTAAATGTACGATTTTGGAGGAAACAAAAATGGCAGCAGCAAAGAAAACCATCCGCATCCGGCTCAAGGCCTACGATCATCAGCTCATCGATCAGACCGCCGAGAAGATCGTCGAGACAGCCAAGCGCACCGACGCCAAGGTCTCCGGCCCCATCCCCCTGCCCACCAAGAAGGAGGTCGTCACCATCCTTCGCGCCGTCCATAAATATAAGGACTCCCGTGAGCAGTTCGAGCGCCGCACCCACAAGCGCCTGATCGACATCATCTCCCCCACCCAGAAGACCGTGGAGGCCCTGATGTCCTTAGAGCTCCCTGCCGGCGTGGAAATCGAGATCAAACTTTGATTTTTCCGCAATACTGCGCCCCGCCGGCTTGCCGTACACAAAGTACTGTCTGCGCCGCCGCGCTTTGTCTTGCGAAAAAATCCCCTCTGAATGACCACCTCAGATTAACTTAGTTAACAACCCATCGGCCGCGACTTGCGTTAAGCGGCCGGGGTCATGTTGGCGGCGCGGCTTACGGTTGCTAAGAGCCCAGGCTGTCAACCAATAACCTATTAAGGAAGGAATAGATCAAAATGGAAATGACAAAGGTCATCATCGGCAAAAAGGTCGGCATGAGCCAGATCTTCGATGACGCCGGCAAGGTCGTCCCCGTCACGGTCATCGAGGCGGGCCCCTGCGTGGTCACCCAGGTCAAGACCGTCGATAAGGACGGTTACGACGCCATCCAGCTGGGGTTTGAGGACGTTGCCGAAAAGAGGCTCACCAAGCCCGAGATCGGCCACCTTAAGAAGGCCGGCGCGGAGCTGAAGCGCCACCTGAAGGAGTTCAGGCTGGCCGACTGCTCCAAGTTCGAGGTCGGCGACGAGATCCGCGCCGACATGTTCGCCAAGGGCGACCAGGTGGATATCACCGGCGTCAGCAAAGGTAAGGGCTATCAGGGCGCCATCAAGCGCTTTAACGCCCAGCGGACGCCCACCAGCCACGGCGGCGGCCCCGTTCACCGTCACGCCGGCTCCATGGGCTCCACCTCCACCCCCTCCCGCATCTACAAGGGCAAGATCGGGGCCGGCCATATGGGCGCCGAGCAGGTGACGGTCCAGAACCTGGACATCGTCCACATCGACCCCGACCTCAACATGATCGCCGTTCGCGGCGCGGTGCCCGGCCCCAAGGGCGGCATCGTGTACCTGAAGAACACGGTCATCAACCGCAGCAAGGTCAAGGGCCCCGCCCAGACCGTCAGCTCCAACCCGCAGAAGCGTTCTGCCCGTGGCTGAGAAAGGAGAGATTGAAGTATGCCTAAAGCAAATGTTTACAACATGGCCGGAGAGGTCATAGGCGAAATCGAGCTCTCCGACGCTGTCTTCGGCATCGAGCCGAATGTGACGGCCATGCACACCGTAGTCCGCAACCACCTGGCCAACCTCCGTCAGGGCACCCAGAGCGCCCTCACCAAGGCCGAGGTCAGCGGCGGCGGCATCAAGCCCTGGCGTCAGAAGGGCTCCGGCCGCGCCCGTCAGGGCTCCACCCGCAACCCCCACTGGACCCACGGCGGCGTCGCCTTCGCCCCCAAGCCCCGCTCCTACGGCTTCTCCGTCAACAAGAAGGTGCGCGCTCTCGCCATCCGCTCCGCCCTCTCCGACAAGGCCAACGAGGCCAATGTCATCGTGGTGGACGGCCTTGACATGAGCGAGATCAAGACTAAGACCTTCAAGACCTTCCTGACGAAGGTGGGCGTCGACCGCAAAGCCCTGGTCGTCACCCCGGAGGTCAACCGCAACGTGGTGCTCTCCGCCCGCAACATCCCCGGCGTCCAGACCACCGTCGCCAACATCCTGAGCGCCTACGACCTTATAAACGCCGACAAGCTGGTCGTTGACAAGGCCGCGCTTGCGAAAATCGAGGAGGTATACGCCTAATGAAGACCTCTTATGATATCATCATCCGCCCCATCATCACCGAGCAGTCCATGGAGGCTCTTGACCTGAAGAAGTACGTCTTCGAGGTCGCCCGGGACGCCACCAAGGCCGATGTGAAGCACGCCGTGGAGGAGATCTTCGGCGTGAAGGTGGACAGCGTCAATACCCTGAACGTCCGCGGCAAGGTCAAGAGGACCGGCCGTTATCCGGAGGGCATGACCCGCGCCTGGAAAAAGGCCGTGGTTCGCCTCACGCGGGACTCCAAGCCCATCGAGTTCTTTGAGGGCATGGTATAAGGGAGGATAAGGAAATGGCTATAAAGAATTACAAACCCACTACCCCGTCCAGGAGACACATGTCCGTCTCCGGCTTCGACGGAGTTGACAAGAAGGCCCGCCCCGAGCGTGCCCTCACCGAGGTGCTGAAGAAGCACTCCGGCCGCAACAGCTACGGCCACATCACCGTCCGCCACAAGGGCGGCGGCAACCGCAGAAAGTACCGCGTCATCGACTTCAAGCGCGCCAACACCGGCGTTCCCGGCAATGTGCTGCGTCTGGAGTATGACCCCAACCGCTCCGCCTATATCGCCCTGGTGGAGTTTGAGGGCGGCGAGCGCCGCTACATCCTGGCTCCCGTGGGTCTGAAGGCCGGCGACACCGTCATGAGCGGCCCCACCGCCGATATCAAGCCCGGCAACGCCCTGCCCTTCCAGAACATCCCCGTGGGCACCATCATCCACAACATCGAGCTCTACCCCGGCCGCGGCGCCCAGCTGGTGCGCTCCGCCGGCGCGGCGGCTCAGCTGATGGCCAAGGAGAACGGGCTGGCGCAGGTGCGTCTCCCCTCCGGCGAGTACCGCTACATTCGCCTTGACTGCATGGCCTCCATCGGTCAGGTGGGCAACATCGACCACGCCAACGTCCATCTGGGCAAGGCCGGCCGTGTCCGCCACATGGGCATCCGTCCTACGGTTCGCGGTTCCGTCATGAACCCCGTCGACCACCCCCACGGCGGCGGTGAGGGCAAGGCCCCCATCGGCCGTCCCGGCCCCGTTACCCCCTGGGGTAAGCCGGCGCTGGGCTATAAGACCCGCAAGACCAAGAACCGCACCGATAAGTTCATCGTCAAGCGCCGCAACGCGAAGTAAGGAGGGACTGAATAAATGAGCAGAAGCATCAAGAAGGGGCCCTACGCGGCACCCGAGCTCTTAAAGAGAGTCGATGAAATGAACAAGACCGGCGACAAGAAGGTTCTCAAGACCTGGAGCCGCGCGTCCACCATTTTCCCCTCCTTTGTCGGTCACACCATCGCCGTCCACGACGGACGCCGCCACATCCCCGTGTATATCACCGAGGACATGGTAGGCCACAAGCTGGGTGAGTTCGCCCCGACGCGTACCTTCCGCGGCCACTCCGGCAGCAAGACCGCCGCCGCGAAATAAGGAGGACAGACATGGAAGCAAGAGCACAGATGAAATACGCGCTTATCTCCCCCCGCAAGGTGAAGATAGTCTGCGATATCATAAGGGGCAAGGACGCCAATGTGGCCCGCGCCATCCTTATGAATACCCCCAAGCACGCCAGTGAGCTGATGATCAAGGTCCTGAACTCCGCCATGGCCAACGCCGAGAACAACTTCAACATGGATCCCGCGAAGCTCTATGTGGCCGAGACGTACGCCAACCCCGGCCCCATCCTCAAGAGGATGCAGCCTGTTTCCAAGGGCCGCGGCTACCGCATCAACAAGCGCACCAGTCACATCACCATCGTGCTGAAGGAAAGGGAGGCGTAAAGCATGGGACAGAAAGTTAATCCTCACGGCCTTCGCGTCGGCGTCATCAAGGACTGGGATTCCCGCTGGTATGCCAGGGAGGACAAGGTCGGCGATCTGCTGGTGGAGGACCACAACATCCGCAAGGTGCTGAAAAAGCGCCTCTATGATACCGGTATCCCCAAGATTGAGATCGAGCGCGACAACTCCAAGGTCAAGATCTTCCTGCACTGCTCCCGTCCCGGTCTTGTCATCGGCAAGGGCGGCCAGGAGATCGAGAAGCTCCGCGCCGATATGGAGAAGATGCTGGGCAAGCCCGTAGCCGTCTCCATCATCGAGGTGAAGAACCCCGACGCCGACGCCCAGCTGGTGGCCGAGTCCATCGCCGCCCAGCTGGAGAAGCGCGTCAGCTACCGCCGCGCCATGAAGAACGCCATGGGCCGCGCCATGCGCCTGGGCGTCCGCGGCATCAAGATCAAGCTGTCCGGCCGCATCGGCGGCGCCGAGATCGCCCGGAACGAGAGCTACCACGAGGGCACCATCCCCCTGCAGACTCTGCGCGCCGACATCGAGTACGGCTTCGCCGAGGCCGCCACCACCTATGGCCGCATCGGCGTCAAGGTCTGGATCTACAAGGGCGAGATCCTCTCCAGCACCCTCCGCACCACCCCCCGCACCATGGACACCACCCGTCCTCCCCGTGAGCGCCGCGAGCGCCGGGATGACCGCCGGGGACCCCGTCCCCAGGGCCAGGGCGGCTACAACCGCGACCGGCAGGGCGCGCCCCGTCAGCAGGGCGGCTACGCCCCCCGCGCCCCGCGGCCCACTACTCCTAAAGAAGGAGGAAGCAACTGATGCTGTTACCTAAGAGAGTCAAATACCGCAAGCAGCAGCGCGGCCGCATGACCGGCGTCGCTACCCGCGGCAATACCGTCACTTACGGTGAGTGGGGCCTTGTCGCCACGGAACCCGCCTGGATCACCTCCAACCAGATCGAGGCGGCCCGTGTGGCCATCACCCGTTACACCAAGCGCGGCGGCAAGGTCTGGATCAAGATCTTCCCCGACAAGCCCGTGACCGCCAAGCCCGCCGAGACCCGCATGGGTTCCGGTAAAGGCGCCCCCGAATATTGGGTGGCCGTGGTCAAGCCCGGCCGTGTTCTCTTTGAGATCGCCGGCGTCAGCACCGAGGACGCGCAGGAGGCCCTTCGCCTCGGCGCCCACAAGTTGCCCTGCAAGACAAAGATAGTCGCCCGTGAGACCGAGGAGGGTGAATGAGATGAAGGCAAAAGAAGTCAGAAAGAT
>CANQBA010000080.1 GCA_947589545.1 uncultured Oscillospiraceae bacterium
TACGGAGCCTTCGCTCAAATGGAAACCACGGGACATTCGCAGAATATGCGGGTGTCCAATCGGATACGGATGGAGAAGGGGCTGTACACGTTACCGCAAGCGCCGTTCGGGTACAAGATGGTAGAGAAAGAGCTGGTCATAGTTTCAGAGGAAGCGGAAGTGGTCAGATACATATTCTCCGAATATTTGGCTGGCCGGGGCAAGGAAGGAATAGCAAAGAAACTAAACGAACAAGGGCAGAAAAAGCACAGCGAGAGAGGGGAGTGGACTTCGAGGACTGTTCAATACATTCTTACCAACAGCGTATATATCGGAACGCAAATTTGGCAGAAAACCTTTGCCAATGACGTCCTTCCCATTAAGCAAATCAAGAATATAGGACAAAAGCCAAAATATATCGTAGAAGATGCCTGCCCAGCAATAATCAGCCGCGAGGAATATGCGAAGGCACAGGAGCTTGCACAAAGGCGGCGCAACGCTCGGAAGGCTTGCGAGGCTGTGGACTCCCCATATAGGAGTCATGTATTCTGCCTTTCGTGCGGCTCACCATGCCGAGGGAAGGAAATAAACGGGAAGTTATATTGGGTCTGCCTCAAGCGTGATCACGGCAAGGAGCTATGCCCGGTACCCCAAGTTTCGGATGAAGATATAACAAAAGCCCTTCATAGCTTCTGCCTGAAATTGCGTCACGCCAAAGATACGATCCTTGTCCCTGCGCTCAAAATGCTCCGGGAGCTTCAGGAGCGGGAATTGAGAACCAACAGTAAAATATCGGAAATAGATGCCGAGCTATCCCGGCTCACAGAGCGGAATCGTGTACTTACCACGCTGAAAGCGAAAGGGTACATGGACACCGCTCTATATTTATCTGAGCAGAATGAGGTAAACAGCAAGGCATGGGGACTGCGTAAGCTTCGGCGCGATATAATTGACCGTACGCACGATAATAAACCGATTCAACAGACGGAGATGATGTTGGAGTATCTGGCATCCCTGCCTGATACTGCCGCCGCGTCTGACCCTGACCTCTTTACGATGCTCATTGACAGGATACTTCTCGCCCCCAACGGCGAGATCCAGATAAAAGCCATTAACGGTATGGTGTTTACAGAAAACACAGGAAAGGCGGTGACAAAATGAGCTGGAAACGAGATATCCCCTTCGGATATAGAATGGAGATGTCAAAGATAGTCCCTGATAAATCGGAGGCCGACATTGTCAGGCAGATATTCTCCATGTATCTGGCTGGTGACTCGCTCAAACGCATATCCGAGCGAATGGAAGCGTCCGGGGCTCGTTACCACGCCAGTACGGACGTATGGAACAAGAATATGGTGAAGCGCATTTTGGGTAACACCCGCTACATGGGCAACGATGAATATCCGAGGATCATAACCCCGGGGGATTACATAGCCGTGCGGCTGATGACTACTGAAAAACTGGCACGGAGGACTTCATGTGCAGAGAGTATCCAGCCGGTAAGTAAAATAATAACTTGCTCAAAATGCGGAATGAAAATGCAGCGGCATACGCATCGCGGTATAGCCCGATGGATATGTGCAAATGACAGCTGTCACGAAACATTCATTGTCGCGGACGATACTCTCCGCGCCGAAATAGACTGCTGTCTCGACCGTCTCGCCGTGTCACCCGCCTTGTTGGCCCCGTGTGCCCCCGATGAACAGCAGGTAAGCCCGGACGTCCTCCGGCTCAAAAACGAGCTCACAGCCGCCTTTAACCGAGGCACGGAGAGCCCTGAATATATGCGCTCCCTCATCTTCGCCCTCGCCGCCGAGCAGTACAAATCCCTGCCGAACATGAGTCTCATCCACACCCTGAATGAGCTTCAGGACAGGATCGCTGCCGAGGGCATCACGGAAGATAACCGCAGAGAGATAGAACAAAAAGCAGTTCGCCGGATTCTCCTTGGCAGAGAGTCCGGCGTTTCCATAGAGCTCATAAACGGAAAAATCATATCCAGCAAGGAGGAGGCAGAGCAATGACTACCCAACAGCGCGTCGCAAAGAACGTAACCATCATGCCGCCCGACCCGGCGCTCGTCCAGCGGGACATCCGCAAAAAGCGCCTCCGGGTGGCTCCATACTGCCGCGTCTCCACCGACTCCGATGAGCAGCTCAACAGCTACGAGGCGCAGATCGAATACTACACCGCCAAAATCGCGGACAACCCCGAGTGGACCATGGTGCGGATGTACGCTGACGAGGGCATCACCGGCACCTCCATGAAAAAGCGCAAGGAGTTCCTGCGGCTGATTGCCGACTGCAAAAAGGGCCGTGTCGATCTGGTGATCACCAAATCCGTCACCCGCTTTGCCAGAAACACGCTGGAGGGGCTCCAGACCGTGCGCCAACTCAAGGGCCTCGGCATCGGAGTCTACTTCGAAAAGGAGAACGTCAACACCCTCTACATGGACAACGAGATGATTCTGACGTTCTTCTTCTCACAGGCCCAGGCGGAAAGCGAGTCCCTCAGTGGCAACGTGAAGTGGGGCCATCGAAAGAACTTCCAGGACGGCAAGGTCTACTACCACTACGACAGCTTCCTCGGATACAAAAAAGGGGAGGACGGCCAGCCCGTGGTGGACGAGGAACAGGCCAAGATCGTCCGTCGCATCTACTCCCAATATCTGATGGGGTACAGTGTGCGAAAGATATGCACAGGATTAGAGGGCGACGGCATCAGGACGGCACGCGGTACATCGGAGTGGCATGACAGCACGGTCCAAGGCATCCTTCGGAACGAGAAGTACATAGGCGACGCCATCCTCCAAAAGACATATGTGGCGGACCTTTTCAATCACCAAACGAAAAAGAATATGGGCGAGCTCCCCAAATACTACGTCCACGACTGCCACCCGGCCATCATTGACCGGGTCACCTTCCAGAAGGTGCAGGAGGAGATCGCCTGCCGCGCCGGAAAGCGAAAAACATCCTCCAGAGCCAAAACGGAGCTTGGCAAATATAGCGGCAAGTACGCCCTCAGTGAGATATTAATCTGCGGCGAGTGCGGAAGCCCCTACCGCCGCCAGACCTATATGCCCAAGGGCGAGAAGATATATGTGTGGCGCTGTCTCAACCGTATGGAAAACGGGAAGCGCATCTGCAAGAGCTCTCCCACCTTCAGGGAGGAGGTCCTGCACACTGCCATTGTCGCTGCCATGAACGAAATGTTCTCGCAACAGGCGGCCAGAGACGTCCTTCGGGAGAGCGTGGCGACTGCGTTGGCGTCCAAGCAACCGAAAATGTCCCTTCCTGCCATAGAGAATCGTATGAGAGAGCTGAAAGCACGTCAGGATGAGCTTGTGACCCTCGTCTCCTGTGGGGATGCAACATTCGAGGCGGTTGAAACCGAGTTCAGCAAAATAGGTGAGGAGTGGAATGACCTCAAGCTCCTACACACCAAGCTGGAACTGGAACAGCCCTCCTCCAGCGAGATAGACCGGCGCATGGAGCAGGTCAGCTCCGCCATTGAGCAGATGGACGCCTCCATAACGGAGTACGACGACATCCGCACTCGTCAGCTCATCAGCACCATCAAGGTGCTGGACAAGGAAACGCTCCTCATCCGCTTCATGGACGGGGCGGAGATCACGCAGAGTATAGAGAAATAAGGAAACCAAATAACAGGGAGTTGTGAATAAAGTGCATTTATATGCTCCCTTTTTCACAGCCCTGTCAAATTCATCCCGGAAATTGCCTTCCCGTGTGATCGATGGTGTAGGGCTTTTCAAGTATGAGATGGCTTATGGGCACTATATTTCTCCCCGACCCCCGCCGCTCTGCCGCTTGGAGGCCGCGCGGTACTCCCTGGGCGTCATACGGTACCTGGCCTTGAACTGCCTGTTGAAGTTGGACAGGTTGTCGAAGCCCACGCTTTGGGCGATGGAGAGGATCTTGCCGTCCGACTCGCACAGCGCCTCCGCCGCGAAGGTCAGGCGGCGGCCGATCAGGTAGGCGACGAAGCTTGAACCTGTCATCTGCTTGAACCAGCGCATGAAATGGCTGCAGCTATAACCGCAGTCCTGCGCCACTGAGGCCACCGTCAGCGGCTCGGCGTACCTCTCCTCGATGAGGGCGACCACCTTTTTCAAACGCTCCGTGTCCGGCGTCTCCACCTCCGGCGGCTGGGGGTAATGGAGCATAAGCAGGTACAAGAGCCTCATCATCGCCGCCTTCACCCCCAACTCGTACCCGCGACCGCGAAAACGGCACAGCGCCTCTGCGTCCTGAAGGCAGGCGGATATGTCCGGGTACGCCTCGTCCTCCAACCTCAGGTAGACCGGACCCAGAAGCCGCCCCGCCGTCAGAGGGACCAGGTACTCCTGATCGCACACGTCCGTTGGCCCGCCGCCCAGAAAGTCCACGTCAAAGATGATGTTCTCGTATTCCATACTGGAGCCTGGGACCTCAAAGAGCGCGTGGAGAGTTCCCGGCGGCACGATGAGAATATCCCCCGCGGCGGCCCTGCGGCTTTCAAGCCCGTACTGCACCGCGCCCAGGCCCTTTTTGATGTAGACGATCTCCACGCTCCTGTGCCAGTGGAGCGGGACGGTGGGGAAATCTTTTGGGATGGTGCATGGATAGATGTTGAAGTGAAACAGCGGGGTGCCGTGCTGTTTTGTCTCCTGGACGCCCTCCGGCATAAATGTTCCCTCCAATTCCCTTTGATGATAGTATAATATCATAATTGGGTGTCATTCCGCAAGAGATGCTGTCAAAAAAGCGGTAATATATCTATGTAAGCCGATTTAGACGCTTACAACTCAAAAAACAGATCTTTCTGGAGGGACACCCATGAATACATCGGTAGAAGACCGTTTGACCCAGCTTTGCGGCAAGTCTCTGCGTGAAGCCTCAAACGAGGAATTGTACCAGGCCCTTTTACAGCTTACCCAGGAATACAGCGACAAAAAGGCCGCCCCAGTGGTGGGCAGGAAGCTCTATTACATCTCCGCTGAGTTCCTGATTGGCAAGCTGCTCTCCAACAACCTTATCAACCTCGGCCTCTATGACGAGGTCCGCGCCGCGCTCGGCGCGGTGGGCAAGGATCTTGCCGAGCTGGAGGAGCTGGAAAACGAGCCCAGCCTCGGCAACGGCGGTCTCGGACGTCTCGCCGCCTGCTTTTTGGACAGCCTGGCGACCCTTGACCTGCCCGGCGACGGCATCGGCCTTCGCTACCACTGCGGCCTGTTCCGTCAGGATCTGAAGGACGGCTTCCAGAAGGAGCATCCGGACATGTGGCTCACCGACACCGGCTGGGCCCAGCGCACCGACACCGTCTATCCTGTGGTGCTGGCGGGCAAGACCTACAACGCCAGGCTATATAGGCTCGCGGTGACCGGCTACAATGGCCGCACCAACACTCTGAACCTCTTCGACCTTGACACCGTCGACGAGAGCATCATCGGCCAGGGCATCGACTTTGACAAGACCGACATTGAAAAGAACCTGACCCTGTTCCTCTACCCCGACGATTCCGACCGCGCCGGAAAGCTTCTCCGGGTCTACCAGCAGTATCTGATGGTCTCCGCCGGGGCGCAGCTCATACTGGATGAGTGCGCGGCGCGGGGCTGCAAATACCATGACCTTGCCAAATACGCGGCCATTCAGATCAACGACACCCACCCCAGCATGGTCATCCCAGAGCTTATCCGCCTGCTCGGTGAGCACGGCGTGGGCTTTGACAAGGCCGTGAAGATCGTCACCGAGACATGCGCCTACACCAACCACACCATTCTCGCCGAGGCGCTGGAAAAGTGGCCCCGGGCCGACCTTGAGCTCATCGTTCCCCAGCTCATGCCCATCATCAAAAAGTTGGACCGGCTGGCCCGTACACGCACCCAGGACAGCTCCACCTACATCATCGACGACGCGGGCCTCGTCCACATGGCCAGTATGGACATCCACTTCACTCACTCCACCAACGGCGTCGCCGCGCTCCACACCCAGATCCTCAAGGACAGCGAGCTTGCCAACTTCTACCGTCTCTACCCGGAGAAGTTCAACAACAAGACAAACGGCATCACCTTCCGCCGCTGGCTTTTGGAGTGTGACCCGGCTCTGGCCGCCCAGATTGAGTCGCTGATCGGTAGCGGGTTCAAGAAGGACGCCAACGAGCTGGAAAAGCTCATGGACTATGCGGACAACGACGCGGTCCTGGCCAAATTTTCCGCCATCAAGCGGGACAACAAGCGCGCCCTGGCCGAGTGGCTCTACGAGAAACAGGGGGTGCGGATCAACCCCGACGCCATGTTCTCGATCCAGTCCAAGCGCCTTCATGAGTACAAGCGCCAGCAGCTCAATTTGCTGTTTCTGATCCATCAGTATCTTGAGATCAAGTCCGGCCATCTGCCCGCCGTGCCGCTAGTGAGCGTTTTCGGAGCCAAGGCGGCCCCGGCCTACACCACCGCCAAGGACATCATCCACGCCCTTATCGCGCTGTCAAATGTGGTCGCCGCAGACGCCGCGGCGTCAAAATGGATTCAGATCGTCTTTGTGGAGAACTACAACGTGACCGCCGCCGAGAAGGTCATTCCCGCCTGCGACCTGTCCGAGCAGATCAGCCTGGCCTCCAAGGAGGCGTCCGGCACCGGCAACATGAAGTTCATGCTCAACGGGGCCGTGACCCTGGGCACCATGGACGGCGCCAACGTGGAGATCGCCGAGCGCGTAGGTGAGAATAACATTTACATTTTCGGCCGGAGCAGCGGCCAGGTCATCGCCTCCTACGCCAATAGCTCATACCGCGCGAAGGATTGGTATGACGGCGACTTCAACATCCGCCGCGCCGTGGACTTCCTGACCGGCGAGGAGATGCGCAGCGCGGGCAGTGCAGAGAGCCTGGGCAGGCTCCGCGCCCAGCTGATCGACAGCGACTGGTTCCAAACCTTCCCCGACTTCAACGCCTACGTTGTTCGCAAGACCCAGGCCATGCAGGACTACGCCACAGACCCCGCCCGCTGGGCCCGCATGTCGCTGATAAACGTCGCCAAGGCCGGCTTCTTCTCTTCCGACCGTACCATCGAGGAGTACAACAGAGACATCTGGCACCTGGGCTGATACTTACGGTCTATTTCGTAGGATCGACTCTTGCGGTTTTCCACCCCCTGTGGTATCATTACCCTTACCGCATTTCAGGAGGTAAAAACCATGACACACAAAGAATTGGCGGAGCTGAGACGGCATTTCCGGCCGGACCGTGTGGCGGTCCAGCAGATCTACGGCTGTTACGTGAACGCCAATAGACAGATCATCGCCTACATAGACGAGCCGCTGAGTACCATGCCTCAGAACGAGCAGGAGAAATACCTGGGGCTATTGAAAAAGAGCCTCTCCGGGGCTTTGGGCCGGAACCTCATCGACATCGTCTTCTCCACCCAGCAGGTGGCCGGCAGCGAGGAGCACGGGCTCTTGATGGAGCTTCGCGCCTCCAAGCTCCAGAACAAGGAGGCGCGGGACAGGCTCTATGAAAAGATCATCGCTGCACTGGACATGGAGGACTCCAACTATGTGATCCTTCTGGCCTACGACTCCTACGACATTCCCCGGAAGAACAAGGACGGCTCGGAGGCGGACTCCGAGGACGTATTTAGCTACATCCTCTGCGCCGTCTGCCCCACCAAGGACGTAAAGCCGGAACTTCAGTTCTTCCCCGGCGACAACGAGTTCCACAGCTCCTCCGCAAGCCAGGTGATCGCCCCCACGGAGCTGGGCTTCCTTTTCCCTGCCTTTGACGACCGGGCCGCCAACATCTACAACGCCCTTTTCTACACCCGGAACGCCTCCGACACCCACTCTGACGTGATCGACGCTCTCTTCCATGTGGACCTGCCCATGTCGGCGGGCGAACAGAAGGAGGCCTTTGAGTCGGCATTAAGCGACGCTTTGGGCGACGAGTGCGGCTTTGAAACAGTCCAGGCGCTGAACGACCGGATGGCCGCCCAGATCCGGGAGCATAGGGAGGAAAAAGACCCCGAACCCCTGGCAATGACCGCCGGAGAGGTTGGGGATATGCTCACTGACATGGGAATCTCCAGTGAGGCGGTGGAGCGCTTCAAGACCCGCTGCGGCGAGGCTCTTGGCGAGGGCGCGGTCATCAAGCCCGAAAACGTCATCGATGAAAAGAAACTCGTGGTCAAGTCCGACGAGCTCACCGTATCCGTCAGTCAGGAAGAGAGCTTCCGCTTGGAGTCCCGCATCATCGACGGCCGAAAGTACATCCTCATCCCCGTAGGCGCAACCGTGGAGGTAAACGGTATGGAGACGAAGGTCTGAGTACGGCTGAATACGAGCATATCTTCATAACAACTTATTGAGTCCGGTATAGAAAAGATGCTTTTCAACACCGGGCTCAATGTTTTCGCACTCAGATAAATAAATCGGAAGATTCGCAACGGCTCACCCTTGCGGCATTTTCTCTTTTCGAATAAAGTGATAGTTACATTATTGACCAAATACAAGGATTATGGTATGCTTGAAGATAAGAACTGCCGTATAGATTAAAAGTACCACTAAGAGGGCTATTGCTCCATATTACGCGATTCATTTATGTTGACAAATCCAGTTTATTTAAGAGACTATGATTCTGTCAATCAGTGCGAAAGATATCTCATAAATTGTGGCGATCTTGATAAAATATAGCTCACATATAAAAGGAACTCGTACTTATGGAACAACAGGACAAGATACAACTTTTTGAAGGCATGCGCATCCGCACCGCTTGGGATGGGGAAAAGGAAGAATGGTACTTTTCTATCGTTGATGTAGTAGCGGTGCTGACGGACAGTCCAAATCCCAATAATTATTGGAAAGTCCTGAAAAAGCGTTTGAAAGATGAGGGTAGCGAGTTGGTTACGAGCTGTAACCAACTGAAATTGAGATCCCATAAAGACGGCAAACGGTATTTGACCGATGTAGCAGACACCGAACAGCTCCTGCGCATCATCCAGGCCATCCCGTCACCCAAAGCGGAGCCGTTCAAGATGTGGCTGGCACAGGCCGGTAGAGAACGAATTGAGGAAACCATCGATCCTGAGTTGACCATCGAGAGAGCTCTTGAAACATACCTCAAGAAAGGCTATACCCGTGAGTGGATCAACCAGCGCCTTCAGGCCATTCAGGTGCGCAAGGAACTGACCGACGAGTGGGATGCCCGCGGCGTTCAGAAGGGCGTGGAGTACGCCATCCTCACGGATGAGATATCCCGCGCATGGTCTGGAATGTCTACTCGGCAATATAAGAATCTCAAGGGACTGAAAAAGGAAAACCTTCGTGACAACATGACTACGCTGGAGCTGGTTTTGAACATGCTGGCCGAGGCCACCACAACTGAGATCTCCAAGCAAAAGGAACCGGAGACCTTTGCTGAAAACATGGCTGTCGCCCGTGAAGGCGGCGAAGTCGCAGGAATTGCGCGGAAAGCTGCCGAGGAAAGGACTGGCGTCCCGGTAATCACATCCAAGAATGCCGCCCAACTCAACCAAGTGGTCACCAATCTCATCGAGGGTATTGTTGACGATGACCAAGGGCGAGAAAAATAAGTTGAACGTGTCCCCGTTTTCGAACATTTTTCTCGAAAACGATGCCGCTTCGTTTTGAAAAGCGTTGCGGGAGTGGGGAAACATCAAGTCGGTAGTTTTGGGACTTCCTCAAAACTTCCAAAAAACAGGATTTTTTCGCAATTAGCACGTTTTTAGACGATGGTTTCTCATAAAAGATCAGTTCATTCTATTGTTAAAAAGTAGGAGTTTTAACCTGAACGCGACCCCGTTTTCGAACTTTTTTATCGAAAACAGGGTCGCGTCTTTTTAAAAACCGTTGCGGGAGTAGGAAAATTTGAAAACAGCAGAAATCAGACAATAATCAAAACTCCCCATTTTCGCAAACTAAATTTTCGTGAGAAGAACGTTATTTAGACAGTGGTTTCTCATAAGACCTTGTGATTCACCTAAGACGATGGGCAAATTTTATCAATTACCCAGAGGTAATTGGAATGTTTCAATATTTTTTGCAAATATGGCCTTAAATTAGGATCTTTATTATTAATGCGAACTGCGTATGCTTGCCGGAGTGCCATCTCCACTGCTTCATCGGATCGGCAATCAAATTTATGCTCAAATCTTCGTAAAAAACAAGGTGCTACGTTTTCAAATTCTTTACAATCATTTACGAACACGGTTTTCAAGCCACCTGCCATAGGCGTGTTATTTTCCTTCCAAGAATCAACAACTCTATACAATGGGTGAGCCCTTTCTACCCAATATATCTTTGCATCGTAACAAATACTGCCTTGCTTACCAAGTGATTGACAAATTGGCCGTTCAGAATAGCTTGCATCAAGACTAAAGATATCATCATAGTCAAAACTTCCAATGCAAACCCCTCCGCATACCAGCCATGCCTCATAATAATCATCTATTGGAGGAGAGGCACCTACTGTGTCAGTATAGTGTATTCGTTGAACAATATACCCATCAGCATTTGTGTGGCCAGCAATTGCAGATACATTCCATTTTATTTTTAGACAAAAGCCTGCATAGCAAAAAGCGTTGTTTTCTTCAATGACATCAAAAAAGGAATTACTGTTCACGACAAATTCTCCTCACGGTATAAATGACTATAGTAAAAGAGTAGCACAAATTGTGAGAATTGTAAATGAACCAAAAGCCCAAATCCGTTGCGCCGCAAGGTTTTTTGGAAAGTAGGATTTTTAACCACTTATTCCAAAACCAGCCGGATTTCCCGTGAAAATCGGGAAATCCGGTACTTTTTTGGCCGCTTAAATTGACGCAGTTAGTTTCCTGACCCACTTCTGACCCCAACGGGAATTTCGGAGCGAAAAGGACGGGAGAGCACGAGGCCGCGGGATCTTGCGTCCCACGGCCTTTTTTAGTTATGGCTGGGTAGATTTTGCTCACACGTTTGCCCCGATTAGCTTACCCATAGTGGCTGCGGCTTCTTCTTGCATCTTTGTGGTGACGTGGGTGTAGGTGCGGAGGGTGAAACCGGCATCGTAGTGGCCGAGGATGCTGGAAACGGTTTTGACATCTACGCCGTTTTGGAGGGCAAGGGTGGCGAAGGTGTGGCGGAGATCGTGCAGGCGGATGTGTGGCAATCCAGCCGACTTGAGGATTTTGTTGTGGATCGCGGTGACTGAATCCGGGTAGTACATGCCGAGGGTGACAGGGGAGGGGAACATGTACTCGATGTCCGGGTGCTTTTCGTGCTCCTTTCTGAGAATGTCCACTGTTTCTTGGGACAGTGAGATTCTACGGATGGAGGTTTCAGTTTTCGGACGTGTAACTTTCACCCCTCCGCCCTTGACCCTGACGGCTTGCTTGCAGACGTTCAGCGTCATTGACTGCTCGTCAAGGTCAGACCAGAGGAGGGCAACAAGCTCTCCTTTGCGTAGGCCCGTGGTCAGTTCGAGGAAGAACATTGCCAGTACGCCCCGCTTCTCTGCCTCCTTGAGGTAGGCGCTGATGTCCTCCGGGTGGAGAATCTGCATTTCTTTCTTTTCGGGCTTTGGCACAATGCAATCGTCTGTCGGGTTTCGTAAAATCAGCCTCTCCCTCACCGCACGTCCCATGCAGTTGTGTAGCATCATGTGGAGGCCACGGACGTAGCTGGCGCTCATGTTGGTGTCCCCGTCCGATTTCTTTCTGATGCGCCCCTTCGCCTTGACGTCGTTGTACATCTTCTGTATGTCCCGCCCGGTGAGCTTTGTCAGCTTGATGTTGCCGATACGGGGCACCACGTGATGTTCGATGTAGTCCTCGTAAAAATCTCGTGTACTTTCCCGGACGTGCGGTTTGGAATAAGTCTCGTACCACGTTCTTACCCAACCGCCGACGGTATATTCCTCTGCTTTCTCAATGTCGATCTCAGCGCATTCCCGGATGGCTTTCTTCAGCTTCTCCTTGACCTCTGCCTGTGTCCTGCCAAGGACGTTCTTGCGGATAGCCTTCCCGTTTTCGTCATGCCCTGCAACATACCGCCCTTCCCAGCGTCCGTCCGGTCGTTTTCGTATATTCCCCTCGCCATTCGCTCTGCGTTTACTCATGCCGTGCATCTCCTTTCCGCCTTTCGGCAAACACACAACATACCATCTTCCGCGCCAAATAGCCAGAGGAAAATTGTGTACAAACGGATAATTTTTCGTCATCAGTGGGTCCGGGCTCCTGCCCGGAAACGCATTTGGCGGGCACCGGGCTTGCCCGGTGTACAGACAAATGCGATGCTTGCCTCTCCCAAACGGGAGAGTTTTCCTCTCTGTGCTCATGACTGCGGATTTTTCCTTGGAATTGCTGGCAAATCTTCTCTAACCGACCGCCTAAACTGCACTACTACCTCAAAACCGACCGCGTAGTGAAACTCGGAAAAGCCCCGCACTGCGGGGCTTTGTAGGTGAGCTGCCGTCGCGCACGACGGCGGCTCTTTATCTTGTCCAATAATCGAACGGCCTTTTTCCTCGAAAAAGGGCCGAGAATTCGTCGCGGCGTCACCACCTCAAGGCGGGGGATTATGCGCAGAGAGGAAAATCCTTTTTGCCCACAAACGCGCATCACGTCGTTTTACCGCCATGGAGGTGTACTCGGCCTACCCTCTGCCCTAAAACCGCATACAGGCCCAACAACGTGCTCACGGTGTCGTCAAGACCGTTGACAGTTTGAGTTCCCTTATGGTATAACTACCTTGCCGAGAAACAACCGACCATGCATCTTGCCTTTCGCGGGAAACTCCCGCAATTATTATTGAGGGCCTCCTGTGAGGATTTCGACCATCAATCTCGCCCCAAGGATAAAGGCTTCACGAAAGCGTTTTTCCTCGATGATACAGGTGACATCAAGGCGGTCATTCTGGATAGTGTGAAACAGCTCCTTTTCCTGCTCATTAAGGCATGCTTCAAGCCTATCCTCGTTCTCATGTACCCGCTTCATGATAGTTGCCGCCTCTGCCGTGAGGCCGCCCATCTGTTCGACGGGGCGGATGTTGCCATAGTAAAGTTCGTTGATAAGATTGTCCATCTTCAGCCCTCCTCGTATAATAAGATTTGACAGGAATTTTGTAAGTGTTATCTGTCATTCACTCCGGAAAAACCAGCAGGCAA
>CANQBA010000081.1 GCA_947589545.1 uncultured Oscillospiraceae bacterium
AGCATCAGCACCGAGAGCGGATAGTAGATCATCGGCTTGTCGAAAACGGGCAGCAGCTGCTTCGACACGCCTTTGGTGATGGGATACAATCGGGTTCCGGTGCCTCCCGCCAATACGATGCCTTTCATATTAAAAAATAATCATAAGTCCCTTCGGAAGAGGTCGTGGGTATAGACCTTGTCGGCGACGTCATCAAGGCACGCATCGTAGCGGTTGGCTACAATGGCGCGGGATTGCGCCTTGAATTGCTCAAGATCATTGAGGATGCGGCCGCCGAAGAACGGGCCGCCGTCTTTGAGTGTCGGTTCATATATGATAATCTGCGCGCCTAAATGAATGACTGCATCAAAACCCTCGTTGGCGAAGAGCATCTGCATCGCCTGCGTGTCTTCCAAATTCATGCGGATAAAGCGGAAGCGATTATCGGTTGTGCCTGACGTAAATTTGTACCACGAAACGTCATCTTTGCCGATGCCCAGCGTGGCAAGACGTCCGTATTTCAGTTCGGGGTCGTAGTAGTCGTTAAGGTTGTCGAGCCCTACCACGCTGTCGCCCCGGTCGAGCAGCCACCGGCACACCGCATTGCCAATAAATCCCGCAGCACCCGTTACTAAAAGTTTTATATTTGTAATTTGTAACTTATCACTTCCTTAGTATGCTCATATATAAAATAGCACGCAATTTATTGGGACAGAGTCTGGTAGGAACACGTATAATAATATTTATTAAAAGTCGAATTAACGAAATAAATTTTCCTTGATAAACTATGGTCCAAAATCGGATTTCATTTTTCAAATATGCCCAACCTCCTCGTCGCCTATACATTTCCGGCGATGTTCGAAAATAGAGCAAACTCTCTTGTATATTGTAGAATTTCGATCCATTTATCAACATTCTAATCCACAAATAGTAGTCTTCCAATAAGGGAAAATGTCTATAACCTCCGACAGATAACAATGCGGACTTTCGGTACATGACAACAGGGTGATTTACAGGACATCTTTTTCTGGCATATAGCATAATCTCCCAATGTGTTTCAGGAACTTTTTTCTGGAAAACACACAACAAAGGATTATCGGCAAATTCTTCTATCCAAGCACTACAAACATCTACATCAGGCTTTTCTGAAAATAACGCAATTTGCCGTTCAAAACGCTTAGGAACAGATATATCATCGGTATCCATGCGAGCGACCAACTCATGGGAACAGTGTTTCAACCCCTCATTCAAGGCACGCCCCAGCCCGGCATTCTCGGGCAGCGGAACGACTTTTAACGCAGGATATTTGCGTATATACTCTTCCACTACCACATACAACGCCTCCGTCAATGGTCCGTCCTCAACCAATACCACCTCGTCAGGCGGCAAGGTCTGGTCAAAAACACTATCCAAACATTGACGCAGAAATTCTGGTCGTTCTTTTGCATAAAGCGATATCAAGACAGAAAAAGGCATTACACTATACACTATATATGATTTTGAATTCTATTGAGAACAAGATTCAGCCCAATCATCTATTACCTTTTTGTAATCTTTAAGTGAATCTTTTCCTATTTGTTTTGATGATAACCATTGATAACATTTATAGGCGTTATTTCTATAATACTCAGGACATTTTCTATATTCATTAATGGCTTTTTTTATCGTTTTTAACAAGTCAATTTCGTTAAATTTTGATACCCATCCAGCATTAAATCTATTTACGGAATCCCCCATGTTGGTACCCTCCGTAATTAAACAGGGGACACCAAGCGACAAAGCCTCAGTTATACTTAAAGGCATTGCCTCCGACCGCGAAGTAAGAATATAAATATCTGAATTTCTTATCGTATTTAATTTTTCCTTACCAAACAGAGGACCTTTATAGGATACTTTAATATTGTGATTGCCATTTATTAATGATTTTAGTTTGAGAACATCTTTTTCTCTTCTGGGAATACTATTTAAGTCAATATCTTTTGACTCACCATATCCATATATAGTGAGATTAAAATTAAGATCTACTAATTCGCTGTTGTATAAAACGCGCATCAACAAATCTAGACCTTTGTAATAAAAATCAATTTTCGAAAGATATATGATTTGAATTTCCTTTTCTATTAGTTTCCCAATTAATGGATCTTCTGTATAAGGAATAGGATTTGGCACGTATATGGATTTTTTATTGGGGAAAAGAGAATGTTCATGTTCATTGTTGTTTGTAAAGCAAAGTGATGCTGCTTTATGGACAAAAGAATCGAGGAAGCAAGTTTTATAAAGTCTCTTTTTTAATACATTCTTACCCATAGTAATTTTGGCCAACCCACCATGACTTACAATTATATAAGGGATGTCGTATTTCAAACATTTTTTATATAAATTATAAAATTTCATATCATAAACTGAATGAAATACAATTAAATCAAATCTGCTGAAAGATAGACTCTTTAATCCATCCCAATAAAAGATGTCAAAAATGTATTTGCTGGCAGGAACCTTCTTACTATTGAGGACTAATAAATTTATTGAATCTCTATCTTCTTTAGCTTCATATTGAAGTCTTGCCAATTCTGGGATTACAAGATTCATACCTCCGCCATCAACACTAAGATCTATATTGGCAACGTGAAGAACATTCATCCTTTTAAATATTAGATCATTGTAGTAAATTATCCCATTTTGATTTTATTGCTTCTGCGCTATATCTTTCCATCGCATCCTTCCGTGCCATAATTCCCATTTGTTTGAGTTGTGACATATCTCGTAATGTTGATGTGATTGTTTTTGCTAAGGCATCAATATCTTCTGGTGGAACAAGAATACCATCAACCCCATTACGTATTATTTCCGCAGGGCTATTGGAGCAGTCGAAACTTATGCATGGCAACCCCATCATCTTTGCCTCTATCAAAACAAGAACGAGACCTTCGAACCGTGAGGAAAGAACAAAACAGGACGCTTTTTGGTACTCCTCGGCTATCATTGGGGTCGCATCTTTAAATTCAATAGTTTCAGCTACGCTCAAGTCTAAAGCCAATTGCATGTTCTCATTCTTTTTGGAACCATCTCCAATAATTCTCAGTCTCCAACCCGGAGCAATTACTTTACTCCATGCCTTAATTAGCATGTCAAAGCCTTTTTGTGGTTCATGTCTGCCAACGGCAAGGATTACTTTCTCATAGCACTTAGATGGAGGGTTAACACCTATTGACGTGAAATTTGGAATTACTTCTATTTTTCTGGAGTGCATCTTTTTGAAATCAATGGCATCTTTTTCTGTGAGTACAACGGTCTGATCCGCTATCCAAGTCGAAATCACTTTATAAATAGTCCCTATTCTGGAACCGGCAAATATATTGAAGTGCTCCCATCCAATTGTCTTGATATGCAATCCTAAAGCTGCCGGAACTGCAATTCTAACCATTGGAGTGGCGACCGCAATCAAAGCAGAGGGATTTTCCTTCTTTAAAATCTTACGTAAAGATTTTATATTATTGTAGTTCAATGAATAAAGCCTTTTAATGAATTGGGAATTCAAAGATTCTACATTTACTTTATAATCAATCTTATACGGACATGACTCGTATGAAAACGGATCGATAGTCACGATTAATACATTATACGATCGACATAGCAAATTCGCAAGTTCCACCGTCATCCGTTCAATACCAGCTCGATTATTCAGAGCTTCGCATAATAAGAGTATTTTCTTCATATTATTTGTTTTCTCCAAGAAAATATATCCTAATAAAATTGTTTTTTCTCATCTCATAGATAATTGTAAGGCACAAAATGATAACTAGAGTTGCTATTATCGGAGCTATTACAAAATTGAATAAGCCCCATGAAATATTGGAAAAGTTGAGTGTCTTCATCAAGAAATGCTCTAAAAGTATTGCCTGAATAAGATATATACTTAAAGTTTCAGATCCCCATCCAGCTATATAATCTCCAATTTTTGTATTCGGTAATATCCTCCCAAGACCAACAAATAATGAAATCACGGAAAGGGAGCCAAAAATACCCATTGCTATTACATATTTATGAATTGATAAGTAAAAAACTATTTCAGGATCTCTTAAATATTTATGCAGCCTTAAAACAGGATATGAAAACATTTCGTAATCATCAAAGCTGAACAATATCAAATAGATTACTAGACAAACTAAAAAGAAACTCAACCAATATTTTTCAAGGTACCGTCTATAACTATATAAGCAAGCTCCAACCAAAAAAGCTGGATACATTTCATTAACCTTATACACAAATACAAATTGACTAATAGCTAATGTAAAAATTAGCCCAATAATCAAATTTGGCATTTTTCTGCATACCCAATAAAGTAAAGAACAACAAAACAAACTCTTTAAAAACCAATAACACCTTACAAAAGTATCGACGTAACTCCCCCCCCCTCAACAAAATAACACCAAGAAAGACTAAACAACACACCAAAAGAGATTGACGGAACAATTAACCTCTTCCATTTCTTTATAAAGAAATCAGAAAACTTTAGTTTGAATGTGTTTGATCCGAAATAACCAGAAATCGCCATAAACAATGGCATATGGAAAGAAGCAACAAATCTATATATAATATTTTCTTTAATATCATAACAGTGATTTTGCAGGTGCAATATACAATGTCCATATATTACAAGAAAGATTGCGAAGAGCTTAATGGCATCAAATGCTTTAATACGGTCTCCCTTCATAACTGTCAAGGATTTAGGATTTTTTTAAGATAGACAGAAGTGTTTTCTCTCTGTCCTTCAAGCACAGTATTTACGTTATTATAGTCAATCTTCTTTGAAAAAATGAAGTCAATAGTATTGTCCTTTCCTACAAGGCGACTCTCAAGGCCATATGGGCGGAGCATCGTCTTCAGCTTAAACATAGCAGAGTCTCGACCAATAGTTGCAAACTGACGCTCTGTAATAATGGCGAAAATTGAGACATGGGAAAGTATCAAAAATTATATCGTAGGCATTTTAAACCATAAAAGTAGGAGTATGCACCGTTAAGTCATATTATTATGTAGTAGTTTTTGATACAATCTCAATATCTATAAGAATTATCCATTTTCAAGCATCGTAAAGAAATTTTCACAACGTTTTATTAAATCATTTGCCAAAGGTCGCCATTTTGTCTTATTTTCAGGGTGATTCGCTAAATTAAGTTTTCCATTCAATTTGAACATTGGTTTTAGAATGCCTTCATCATATTCAATTATATTGAATAAATTCATTAGTCCTCCGAATCTACAAGCAGAGAATTCAGAGTTTTTTTTTGCCATTGTAAAAAGAACAGGCGTTTCCAACCCTAAACATGGAAGCGCACAATGAATTCTTGATGTAATAACAAGACCTGCCTGTGAAAATTGTTTCACCAAGTATTCAGCTTTTTTTAATAAATCTTTATCATCTTTTGGCCATCCTGATATGCCTGCCTGAGATACGAATTCACTTGAAACTAACAATTCTTCATTGAATAATTGCGAATAAGTTTGTAAAAACAGGGTTGATTTAATAATACCTTGCACAGTGAGACCACCATACCATTTCCTTGAAATTCTGGAAATTTGCTTTAATTTCTTCAATAGAAATGGGATTTTTGATAAGAATACCAAAGGATTCCTATCAACAAAAACATATGGATCAACAAAGTAAATTTTAGAATTTCTTGTGGTACTCTTATATTTATATCCCAATGTAAGAGTCATGCATCCTGAAAAATACGCATCAATTCCTTTGCTTTTCAGACAATCCACAGTGAACAAATCTCTGCACCCTATCGGTTCATACTTTCTGATATATTGAATATTTTCTTCACTTAACATCTGCTCTTTTACAGACGAGTTAATGTGAAATGACACAAACAGAGGAATAATAGATGGACCTGGAGGCCAATGCAAAGGATTGTGCATATACCATCCGTTCATTATTATTGCAACCTTCTCACCTGTGTATTCTTTCAATGCTTCACGTTGAATGAATCCGTCAATTTTGGGATAAAATTGAGAAGAGGCTAACGCCTGAATATAGTCTCCTATATTTATAAAAGGAGAAGTATTTACTCCTAGTAACTTATATTCCATATTATTTTGGCTTTACAACGTATTTAAATATATTACCAATTTTTAGCGCCGTTTTTGATACTATCCTCCCTTTAGAATATTGAAACCATTGAACCACATCTCTAATATCAATATCCATTCCTTTAGCATTCTTATATGCATCACCTGATTTTCCGCCATAATGCATAAGGAGGTGATTGTGACAGCGATACGCTAACAATGAATGGCCGTCATGTAGGATTTGTGCTTGCATTTTGGTTATACCCCACCACCATTGAAAAGCTGTATCCAGTTGAAACTTATCATATAGTTCACGCTTTACAAGAAAACAGTATCCATCACATCTATTCGGCCTTTTGCAAAAACCATACGAAGCTCCAGAGTATTTTCCATTCTCAACCGCCTTTAACAAGAAAGATAGCCATTGGGAATCAACGACTCTGATATCAGAGTTCAATAATAGATAATACTTTGAAGAGGAATCTGCTAATTTCGTTGCTTCGTTATTTCCTCCGGCGAATAGTAAATTTTCTTCGGAAAAATGGAGCTTATCAATATATCCTTGCTCTTTAAGGGAGATCAGAAGTTCTTTTGTTTCATCATTAGAATTATTATCCCAGATTATTATCTCGCATCTGTCAAGAACCGCTGGTCTTGTGACATTATTTAAGGTTTCGATTGTTTCTCTGACATATTTAGGAGCATTATATGTCAAGATTATGATACTAACATCTTTATTTGGCATTGTATATATATTACACTTTAACTTACTTGTTATCTCCATAATTATCTCTATCAACTTTGATAGGATTGAAAATTGAATAATAAGGTACCCACCGGCGATATCTACCGTACATGGCGTATTCGCTACCATATAGAGCGAAAAAACATAGAGTGAGAACTATGGCGTACTGGCAAACAAACGCCTTATGTTGACTTAAGGATTGTACACAAAAATCGGCTATAGATATTGAGAAGAAAAGAATAAAATAATTCGTAGCTCGACTGAAAATAATGGGGCTGAAAAAAGCTGCCAATCCAAAGAGTGACATGATGGCTATCATATTTTCAAATTTAACCTCTCGTTTACATATAAACTTAACCACTATGCAGTAACATATAGGGAATATACAAGTACGAAACAAGTTGAGCATATCGGCGAGCATCCCCGTAGAGGTAAGATCTTTATAACTGTTGAATTTATCAGAAAGTAATACGAATTGCGACAATATATTAAGTGTGTTATTCAAAAATGCCATTGCCACAAAAAATGTGATTGCTAATAACAAAAAGAAATATCCATTGATCTTTATTTTACGCATAAACGGCAATATTATCAAGAATATCGCCGAAAGATGGAATATACAACAAAGCAAGATTCCGAAATAGTATCTCAACCATCGGCCTTGAAGCAAACTTTTGTAGTTCAATGCAAAGATCAAAACAGCAACTACTTCACGTAAAACCTCTGTAGTAAAGTAAAGATAGCAAGTGAAGAAAACAGAAAACAAAGCTGCGAAGAAGAATCGGGTATATCGATTGATCAATATAAACAGCAACGTATTGACTATAGACGCATGGATCAACTGGAATACATAGAATTCAGAAGAAAAAGATTTTGCTATTGAACACAAAAGCGTATACCCGGGCTGGTATTTATCAGTTAAATCAAATTCCCAATCTGCTAATCCTTTACGCCAGCTATAATCATCCATATAGTATTGAGTGTCACCTCCAACCAGAAAGCGTAATCCTATCAGCAGTGTGAGAAAAAGCCATGTTAATACAATCCAATATTTTTTATTTCGTTGAACCCGTTTATTGTCAACGAAAGTAAAACCGGCTATTACGAGAAGGATGACAATGGAGTATTCAATCATGACAAGACGCTACGCAGATTTATCTGTTTCAACTTTTTGCGTTGAGACTTGGAGAGAGCAATAACATAGGTGCATGGAATCAACAAAAGAAAGTAGACTATGGTAGATATAATTAGTCTTGTCCAATCGCCATCAGGCAGTAATTTTATAATGACAAAAATATAAACGGTTGAAATGGCTGAGATTATAGTGCATGGAACAAATGTTTTAAGGATGAAATGTTTAGCGCTAAGAGCAATCCCTTTTCGAAGATAGACTATTCTGGCTCCGATAACAAACAATTCTACTACACATTTTATAATCACTGCCCAATATGCAGACGCTCCATTTTTGAAAAAGAAGTATGTAGAGATAATATTTAAGAATATGATGATACTAAAAGTAATTTGAAAAGATTTTATCTTTCCAGTGGCCATAATTCCAGCCTCCATTGGCCCTGCAAAGCTCACTAATGATACAAGACATAATACAAGGCACGTAAATAATTGAGACGATGGAGGCACAATATTGCCCAGCCAAAGTTTCAAAACAAAATCTATATTGCAGATTAACGGAACTACAAACATAAGAGTAAGAATGAAAGAAAATTTACTTACGTTCTCCACCAACGATCGAGTGTACTCAAGGCTTCCCTCTGAATAGCTTTTCATGATTTGAGGATTTGCAGCCTTTTGGAAATTCTGAACCACATTTCCAACCGCTGATTGAATTTGAATAGCAATTCCATAAGCTGCATTACATACAACTCCGAAAAATATGTTGATCAATGTTGTAATACCTTGTGTCGCCGTCATCGCAGCACAAGAACCAAAAAAATTCCAACCAGAGAAAACACATACTTCTTTGGCTGTGTTTTTATCAAATCGCATCTTTGTTATTTTCGTGTATGGGAATTTGTGGTTACAATATACTTTATACATTATCATTAATAACACTGTATAAATGACATTGAGTATTCCATACAAAACCAGCTTGTTAACATTGAATTCCACTTTAAGCATAAATGCAGTGCCAAGAGTCAGAAAAGCCTCCACCATACAAATTATGGCATAAAACGACATTTTCTCTTCTGCGATCACTGCCGATTCGTAGGGCATTCTCAAGATATTAATAACAAGAGACAAAATTATCAATTGAAACAATATATTTACTGCGGAAATTGTATACTGCGGGAAATTCATTTTATTATTAAGGAACCAGGTGCCGACTGTCTCGAGACCAATAAACAACACAAGTGAAACGATGACAAATAATAGGAAGCTAGTGACAAACAAAGCATTTAGTCGACCTCCGCCTTTGCCCATATCAAAGTTGAGAAATCGTTGTGTCGCTGTAGTCAATGGCGAGCTAATGAAAGAGAAAGATATGACAAACGCAGCTACGGCATTATACACCCCGTAGTCGTCTATTCCAAGTACATTCAGCAATACTCTTGACGTATACAACTTGACTAACATAATCACGCCAAGTCGTATATACAAAAAGAATGTGTTCTTAGCTATTCGTTTGTTTGAAGTAAATGGTCTTTCATCCGTTTCCAGCATACTAAAACTGTTTTACAACTCTTGCCGGATTCCCAACAGCTATTGAATTGTCTGGTATTGATTTGGTTACAATACTCCCTGCACCTATAATGCAATTATCACCAATAGTTACATCCGGTAAAATACATGCATTTTCGCCTATCCATACATTTTTACCGATTACAACAGTACCCTTCGAGTAGAGAGGTCGGTTCGAGGGAGCCAAATCGTATTCTTTATCTCCATGCGAATAGTCGGTGATTAATACATTGCTTCCTATAATAGTATCTTTTCCGATCGTGATACGGTTGATACAACCAATATGGACATTTTTATTCACAATCACCTTGTCTTCTATAACTAACTGTGGATTAAATATTTCCCCCCCTCCCCATTTTGTAATGCATGACATTCTCAGCCCATCAAGACTTTGAAATGACCCTCGCAACTCGATATGTTCGGTTCCTGAAATATGTGTAGGCAATTCTATATGAAAATAAGACTTTGAATGGAGCTTGCCTTGGTAATACATACTTTCAAACTTATTAAGCAAACGAATCCATTTATGTCTGAATACAACAATTATTGATATTATGAATTGCATCTTTTTAGTAATTATTGACAAAGTAAATAATAAGTTTACACTTTAAAATCTTCAACTAATAGCCTGTTCTAAATGTACTTTACAATGACATACCACTTAGTTTAACTATTCGCTCACAACTTTTTGCATCCTTGTATTTAAAAATTTGATTACAAACCCAGTGTCGTTTATCCTTGAATGGGTCTTTATCTCTGGCAAAATCATCAACAAATAGTTTGAACTCTTCTTTTGTCTTAATAATATGTCCCGCCATATAGTCTTCGGGATTTTCAAAAATAAAGCCTCTATTAGACTTATAACTATTTAAGTCCGGTACAACAAATGCCTGTGGTTTATCAGTAAAAAGATATTGCATTGAAACACTGGAATAATCCCCGATTAGACCGTCAGAGTTAGCCAAAAGAGTATACATATCATATTCAGTTTTCACAAACTCGTCATGAGAATACACACTTAAATGTGAAAAATGTCTTTGCAAACCATTCGGGACTGTTTGTATCGGATGTAGTTTAACAATGAGCTTGATATTGTATTGGGCAAGCCAATCATTCAATAACGGATATTCTTCAACTTCAAATAAGGGCACAAACGTTTCAAGATTTGAATCATTATATCCCATTAATTCCGAATTACGGAATGTAGGCATCCAAACAAGTACTTTGTCATAAGATTGAAAATTATATTTTTTAAGAGGCGGCTGTAAAAGAGTGTCTGCCATAGGTTCTCCAGCTACTTTAACACAATCTTCAGGACATCCATACTCCTCTGCCATTATCGGTACATAAAGGTCTGATGTAGCTATCACATAAGTGAAAAAGTACTGGTACCCAAAATTTACATTTGATAGGCTACCTCCAGTCTTAAAGGCACAGTTTCCATGATCCATGTGAATGACAGTTTGCTTCACAGACGGTTTTATGGGAATCTGTCCACACGTATAGAAGACATATTTGGCATTGAGATATGTCCACACTGATTTAATAAAAGCAAAATATTCTACCCACGCTTTATCACCGTATTTCTCGTAATATAGAATTCCGTAAGAAATATTATATTTATGGTAATATCCCTGCTCCAATAGATAGTTTCTTAACGGTCCTATGTTGTAGATGAATTTTTTTTTGGAAATATATAAAAGAACCTTCTTTTCATTTTTAGGCACAAATTTGTTAATCCATGACAAAAAGCGAAAAATTGATCTTTTCAATATGCTTTTTAAAATCTGATTATTCATATTGGAAACTGTCTAATTGAGTCTAGATGGCTCTTTTTAATATGAAAATCTTATGCCGTGTGGTATGTTTCCACAGAATGCATCACGATTTCCTTGTTGTTTTTTGAATGCTATAGAGTAGTAATCATATAAATCTTAAAGAGCCGATAATTTTTGCTGAACTTCCCTGACGGTGCGGATTCAACCACGAGGGGAATGAATGACGTTCCGACTGATTCGTGTCCGCATTAATGTGAACGCAGAGCTCCTTTCTGGCCCTTACAGGCATATTGCATGAAATTGTTGTAGTCATAACCCTCATCATCACAAAACTTTGTGCATTGAGCGGTTCCAGCCATGTTGATTGTTATTCTTCAAGCCAACGAATTGCTACATGTTCTACATTACAGAAATGCTCAAATTACACCTACACTGGCTGCTTTTCAGATGTGGCTAATCTATTAAAAGCAAGAATACATTTTTATAGAGGTTTAATAATTTGCTTGATCAGAAATTCATTTCCGAAAGCATCTATCTCATCGAATGCGACTTTCCTTGGCAGATCTACATTGAAAGATTTTTTGACTTTCCGAATCAGTTCCGGCGTGTATTCGAGTACTCCGACCTCGACATTACGCACCCCGTCCAGGTATATGGATTGTTGGTTCGCCTGCCGCATTTCATCAAGCGAAAAGACCGATTCGTCGATATGTCCGCAGGCGCTACCGGTGGCATCGACTACGAACGGATAGCCTCCGATTTCTCCGCCTACACCCGGCGTATGGAATTTCACCGCCGAATGATGGTCGATAGCCGATAGAATGGAGTGGATAATATTGAAATTCGACGAGGCATTCATCATGTTGCGTTTCTGATCTGTCGGCATGGCAATCATACAGGCTTTCAGGAGTTCGGCACGGTCGAAGTCGAGTTCTTTACCGTTATGCCGAATCGAGAGCGGGAAATGCACTCCCTCGTCCTGCCCTTCTTTGCTGATAACCACAT
>CANQBA010000082.1 GCA_947589545.1 uncultured Oscillospiraceae bacterium
TTAGCGGGGCTTTTTTCTGGAATATACAGAACAGTACACCGCCCCAAGCCGAGGGGCGGTGTTTGTCGACAGGCTGAGGGCCGCCCGGTGGACGGCCCCTTCCATTTTTTCTTCTATTCTTCTATCCCTTTTTTCTCCTCCAGCCTTACGTCCACGCGCCAGACGTAGAGGGCCAGGGCGGCGTAGCAGTAGGCGGAGATCACCGCCGAGAGGATGCCCTGGAGGGCCGGCGTGTCCGGCAGGAGAGAGGCCAGCGGGCCGCCCGCCAGCTGCAAGGCCAGCGCCCCGGTCACCAGGCCGAAAAGCAAAAGCTTTTTGCGGCGCAGGGCCGTAAAGGCCATCACCGCCATGTACGCCCACCCCAGCGCCGGCTGGAGCGCCGCGTAGGCCGGGGTGAAAAAGGCGATCAGCAGGGACAGGATCATCAGCGCCGCCACGGCCAGATCCGTGCCGCGCCGCAGCTCCACATACCGGAGGGCAAACCCCGCGGCGGCCAGGATCATCCCCACGCCGCTGAGGGTGCTGAGCGCCCCCGCCATCCTGACGGCCGCGCCGCCGGTGACCGCCTGGTCAAGAAAGATATCCGTGAGGCTCTCCCCGGCAAAGAGATACAAAAGGCCCAGCAGCGCTCCCGCCGCGCCCTGGAGCGCGAAGCCCCCGGCGGCCAGCTTTTTCCCAAGCTCCTTCATGGCCGCGCCCTCTCATTCGCCGTCGTCCGGGGAGTCCCCGGCGTCCCCGCCGTCCTCCCCCGGCTCCGGCATGACCGTATTTTCCGGCATCCCCGCCTGTCCGATGGGGGCGGTGCCGTGGACGAACTGCATCTCCTGCCACTGCTGGTAGGTCATCATGATCTGCCGGGGCTTGGAGCCCTCGAAGGGGCCCAGAACGCCCACCTCCTCCAGCTGATCCACGATACGGGCGGCCCGGGCGTAGCCCAGCTTCAGGCGCCTTTGCAGCCAGGAAACGCTGGTGGTCTTCGTCTCAAAGATGATCTCCGCCGCCTGGGGCAGGAGCTCGTCATAGTCCTTGAACTTATCCTCCTGGGTCTGGGCGGGCGCGCCCTTGCCGCCGGCGTCCTTCTCCGCCGCGGCCTTCTCGATCTCGTAGATCACGTCCTCGGAGTAGCTCACCTCGCCGGAGGCGCTCTTGACGTACTCGATGACGGCCTCCCGCTCCTCATCCGACACCCAGGTTCCCTGGATACGGGTGGGCTTGGAGGCGCCGATGGGGGCGTAAAGCATATCGCCGTTGCCCACCAGCTTGTCCGCCGCGCCGCCCGCGTCCAGAATGATGCGGGATTCCAGCGAGGAGGCCACCTTCAGTGCGATGCGGGAGGGGATGTTGGCCTTCATGAGGCCGGTGATCACGTCGGCGCGGGGACTCTGGGTGGCGATGACCAGGTGCACCCCGGCGGCGCGGCCCATCTGGGCCACCCGGCAGATGGACTCCTCCACCTCCTTGGCGGCGATCATCATAAGGTCGGCCAGCTCGTCGATGATGACCACGATCTGGGGGATCTTGGGCGTCTCCGGATCCAGCTGGGCGTTGTAGCCCGCCAGATCCCTGGCCCCGGCGTCGGAAAAGAGCCGGTAGCGCTTCATCATCTCCACCACCGCCCACTGGAGGGCCCCGGCGGCCTTCTTGGCCTCGGTGACCACGGGGATCAGCAGGTGGGGGATGCCGTTGTAGATCTTGAATTCCACCATCTTGGGGTCGATCATGATGAATTTGACCTCTTCCGGCGTGGCCTTGTACATCAGGCTCAGAATCAGGGAATTTAAGCACACCGACTTGCCGGAGCCGGTGGTTCCGGCCACCAGCAGGTGCGGGAGCTTGGAGATATTGCCCACCATCACGTCGCCGGAAATGTTCTTGCCGATGGCGAAGGTGAGCTTGGACTTGGCGTTCCTGAATTCCGGCGCGTCGATGATCTCCCTGAGGTACACGGTGGAGACATTTTTGTTGGGCACCTCGATGCCCACAGTGGAGATCTTGTTGGGGATGGCGGCGATGCGCACGCCGGTGACGCCCAGGGCCAGGGCGATGTCGTCGGCCAGATTCGTCAGCTTATTGAGCTTTACGCCGATCTCCAGCTCCATCTCATACCGGGTGATGGAGGGCCCGTGGACGATGTTGGACACGGTGACGTTGACGCCGAAGGAACGAAGGCACAGCTCCAGCCTGTCCTTGGTGGCGGTGAGCTCGTCCTGGCTGTCCCGGCTGCCGGTCCGTACCGGCTCGTTGAGCAGGGTGATGGGCGGGAACCGGTACGTCCGCTCCCCCTCCCGCTTCGTCTCCTCCACCAGGCTGGCGATCTCCCCCGCCGCCGCGGCGGCCTCTCCCTTGGAGAGCGTCTGGGCCGGGGGCGTCAGGGGCACGGGGATGGGCGCGGGCTTGGCGGTGGCCACGCGGGTCTCCGTCTCGGCGGGGCGCTTCACCGTCTCGATGGGCACGGGCGCGGGCTTGGCCTGTTTTTCCGGCTTCTCCGGCTGGGCGGGCGTCTGCGCCTGGGCGGCAGTCTCCTCCGCCGGCGCGGCAAACAGGCTGTCCGGCGCGGGCGCGCCCTGTTTTCTGTTGAAAAATCCGCTCTTTTTCGGCGTCTCCCCCTGGGGCTGATCCCCGGTATGCTCCGGCATCCCCTCCGGCTCGTCATCCATGGGGATGTCGAAGGAGGCGCGGCGGCGGGCCGCCGGCGGCTCCGGCGCGGGCTTGGCGGGCTCCCGGCTGTCCGTGGACGTCTCGTCAGGCGCGGGCACGTTGATGCTCCGCCGCGTCTGCTCCATCCGGCGGCGGTTGTCCGCCGGACGGGACTCCGGCTCCGGCTGGGGCTCGGGCTCGTTCATATACGCCTCCATTTGACGCTCCTCGCGCTCACGCTTCCCCTGCCGCGCCAGCTCCACAAGTCCCCGCAGGGTAATGCCCGACAGCGCCAGAAGGACAAAGGCGGAGAGGAAGATCAGGAGGATGACCGCCCCCGCTTTGGAAAAGAGCTTCGTAAAGACCAGGGCCACGCATCCGCCCACGGCGCCGCCTCCGGTCAGGGCCTGGCCGTCCTGCCAGAGATAGCGGAACATCTTTATATCCAGGTCGTAGGTCTTGGCGAACACCTGGCAGAAGGCGGCGGTCAGCACGGGCACCGCCAGAGCGGCGGCGATCCTGCCCCCGGCCTTGCCGTCCCCGTTCATCACCAGCAGCGCCGCCGAGGTGAGGAGCATGGGCGGCAGCAGGTAGAACCCCCCGCCGAAAAGCCCCGTCAGGAGCCCCCGCAGGAGCTTGACCACCACCCCGTCGGAGGTGAAATACCCCAGCAGGGACAAAAGGCCCACAAAGGCCAGCGCCAGGGCCCCCAGGGTCCTTCTGCGGCGGGCCTTAGCCTCGTTCATCCTGGCCCTGGCCGCCGCCGTCTTGGCCTGGGCAGCCTTGGAGGTCTTGCTCCCGCCGGAGGACGGCTTCCTTTTGGATGACTTGCTGCCGGAGGATCCCCCGGCAGCAGTTGTTTTTTTCTTCTGTTCAGCCATTGAAAAACCTCATGAAAAAAATCGAAAAAAGCTCAATAGATCCCGGAAAACGCCGCGTCACGCGCCGGTCACTCCAAAAACAGCGACAAAATCAGCGACACGATACCGGCGCCCCAGCAGTAGTAGGCAAACTTGGAGAAGGCGTTGCCGGACATGACCATCTTCTTCAGGAGCACCAGGGCGAAATAGCCCGTGATACCGGCCACCGCCATGCCCACCAGATACGCGGGAACGTTGCTCCAGACGATGGTGCCGGAGGCGAAGGCCTTCACCAGAGTCAGCAGGGCCGAGCCCAGCACGGCGGGGATGGACAGGAGGAAGGAGAAGCGCACCGCGAATTCCCGCTTGTAGCCCCGGGCCAGCCCCACGGTGATGGTGGTCCCGGAGCGGGACACGCCGGGGATGGTGGCCACGGCCTGGGCCGCGCCCACGATCAGCGCGTCCTCCACCGAGGCCGTCTTCTCATTCTTGCGCCCCTCGGTCAGCTTGCCGGATATGTAAATGAGCACGCCGGTAACGATCAGGGCGAAGGAGATAAAGGGCGTGTTCTGGGCAAGCCGGCCGATGGCATCGTTGAAGGGCAGCACCAGAAGCAGCGGCAGCGTCGCTGCGATGATGAGGAACACCAGCCGCACCGAGGGCTTCAGCCGCCCTCCCTCGCCGGCGTCCTTGGTGTTCCCGGCGATGAAGCCCAGGGTGTCCGTCACCATGGAGCGGATGTCCTTCCAGTAGAAGATGAACACCGCCGTCAGGGTGCCCACATGCAGGAGCACGTCAAAAAGTAGATGCTCGTTCTCGTCGTACTGCAAATTGAAAAGGTTCTGGAAAATGGACAGATGCCCGGAGCTGGAGATGGGCAGGAACTCGCTTATCCCCTGCACCAGTCCCAGAAATGCGGCCATGATCAGTTTCATCCCGATTGCCTCCCTGTCTATGGAAATCAGTTACCATAATCACTATAACACAGTTCCCTGTAAATTGCTACAGTTTTTTTGAAAAAAGAACGAAAAAACCGTGAAAATCACTGCTTTTTCCGGCGCAGAAGGCCGGTTTTCCCCGGCCGGAAGGGCTTTTCCTCCCCCTTCAGGAGCCTTTTCAGGTTCCCCCGGTGCATGATGAACACCGTCAGCGCCGCCGCCGCGCCGAAGAGGAGCGTGGGCCAGTCCCGGATCCCCGCCGCAAGCTCGGCGGGCACAAAGGCGACGGTGCACATGATAGAGCCTGCGGAGACGCGCCGGGTGATGAAAAAGGTTATGAAGAAGGCCGCCACGATTATGACAAACACCTTCCAGTGGAGCATCAGCCCCAGGGCGGCGCCTACGGAGACGCCCTTCCCGCCCTTGAAGCGGAAATAGAGGGGGAAGCAGTGGCCCAGAAGACAGCAGTACCCCGCCGCCAGGAACCCGTACCAGCCGCCGATGAGCCTGCCCAAAAGCATGGATACCACCGTCTTGGCGCCATCCAGGAGGAAGGTGGCGGCCCCCACGCCCATGCCGAAAAGCCGCGCCATATTGGTGGCCCCGGCGTTGCCGCTGCCGTAATTGCGCACGTCCTTGCGGCTGACAAGCCAGCTCATCACCACCGCCCAGGAGACGGAGCCCAACAGATACCCCGCGGCCCCCGCCGTCAGAATTTTGATCGCTTCCATGTTCCCCCTCCGTTCCTGAAAAGCGCCCGCCTTGTTCCGCGTCCGTTAACATATATGGGAAAATGTAATTATAACACAGATTTCCTGATTTGTCCAGATATTTGCCAATTCAAATCAAATCATCTGCCATCATCTGCCGAATTCCCGGAAATTTAATTTCAACGCCGTACGGGCCGCCGCCCACGGCGGCCCATTTCCTCGATTTCCTGCAATGCCCTCCCTAAAAAGGTTGCGGCTTCGCCGCATATTTGAATCGGTGGGCCGATGTGGTCATCGGCCCCTACAGATGGTCGATTGCGAATTTCCCGCCGCATTATGTACAACGCACCCGTACGGGCCGCATTGGGGCCCCCATCGGGCTGTCGCCCGATGGGGAAAGGACGTCCGACGCCTGCGCCTGAGGGCGAATACTTGGAGCCCGAGGTTAAGCGGCTTCCGCGACGACGTGGAAATCCCTCCCCTGGTTGTTTTTCTCCTCTTTGTTGCTTTCTCCTCTTTTGTCAACACAAAAGAGGAAAAAGCAAATCCCTCCGCCCTATAAGGGCGGAAACCTTATAATCCCCCGCAGGGGGTCTGGCGCCCCCCCACGCCCTTGGCAGGGCGTAACCCCCCGCCGGGGCCAGGCGGCAAACTATTGCGTGCATGCCTGCAAAACGGCGTTGGCCACTTTCCCCGCCTGGGAGGCGCCGGAGCCGGCGTTCTCCACACAGACGGCGAAGGCGTAGGGGTGCCGGGGATCCTCGATGTAGCCCACGAACCAGGCGTTGGGCTTCTCCGTCCCCACCTCGGCGGTGCCGGATTTGGCGTGGAGCTTAAGGCCGGGGAAGTTGTCCGCGCCGTAGGTGCGCGCTACCGCGTATTCCATGATCTCCCCCAGCTTCTCCGCCGTGGCGGCGGCCATGATGTGGTCGGAGGTCACGCCCAGGCGGGTGTAGTCCCGCCTCAGCGTCAGCCGCGGCGTGTCGCCCCGGCCCGCGATGGCGGCCACGAAGCGCGCCATGGCGGCGGGGTTCACCAGGTCGTGGTACTGCCCCGCGCCGGACCAGCCCAGGTTGAGGCTTCCCGCCTCCCCCACGTCGAACCGGCCCGCCGCCGTGCGCATATCGTCCACGGTCTGCCGGGAGGTGAGGCCGAAGCGGCCGGCGTATTCCCGGAGCTTCTCCCCGCCCAGCTCCACGGCCAGGGCGGCGAAGGTGCAGTTGCAGGACTCCGCCAGGGCGTCCTCGATCTTCATATCCCCGTGGGCGCGGCCGCAGGTCACCTTCCCGCCGCCGATCTGCGCGCTGCCGGAGCAATGGAAATCCCGCTCAAAGAGGTCGTCCAGGTTCTCGATGGCGGCGGCCAGGGTCACCAGTTTGAAGATTGAACCAGGCGTATAGGCGGCGGACAGGGGCCGGTTCAGGTAGACGCCGGAGGTGTCGCCGGCGGCGATCTCCGGCGGATCCTCCGGGTCAAAGGACGGGGAGGACACCATGCAAATGATCTCCCCGGTGATATAATCCGTGACGATGACCGCCCCCCGGCGGCCATCCAGGGCCTCCCAGGCGGCTCTCTGGGCGTCGGCGTCCACGGATAAATTGAGCACGCCGCCCTGGCCGTCCCGGCTGTAGAGGCCGTTTACCGGGTCGTAGCCCAGGATCTCCCCGGCGTAGTTAAAGAGGGCGCCGCTGCCGATGAAGCCGGCCCTGTCGCCGATGAGGTGGAGGCTGGCAATCCGGGTCGTCTCGTCCTCCGCCCAGCTTCCCTCCCCGTCCCGGACGGCGTAGAGGATCTCCCCGTCCCGGTCCTTGACGGTACCGGCGCGGATGCGGCCCGAAACGAAGGCGTCCCCGTTGGAGGGGAAGCCCGCCCACTGGCCGCCGTCCAGCGCCTGGCGGGTCACGTAGAGGGCGGTGAGGCCCAAAATCAGCGCCGCGATCAGGGACACGGCCAGGGCCCTGCGGTGGATGCGCTTCAAGCCTCCTCACCTCCCGATGTCTTCCGTTTTTTCTCCTTCCGCCTGCTGAGCGGTATGGCGAAGGAGGCGTTCTGGCGGGCGTCGGCCGCCTTGACAAAGGCCAGAAGGCCCCAGACGGAGATCATGCTGGAGCCGCCCTTGGACACAAAGGGGAAGGTGACCCCGGTGAAGGGCAGGATATCCACCGAGCCGAACACGTTGAGGGTCAGCTGGGTCAGCAGGACGGTCATGGCGGCGCAGGCGGCGATGGCGTAGAAGGAGCTGCGGGCCTGACCGGAGGAGCGCACGGCGAACAGGGCCAGGAGCACCAGGGCCAGGATGGCGGTGACGGCCACGATGAGGCCCAGCTCCTCGGCCACCATGCCGAAGGCCATATCCGTGTCGGCGGCGAAGACCCGGTGGAGCCGCCCCTTGCCGCCGCCCAGGCCGAAAAGCCCGCCGGAGGCCGCCGCGGCCATGGTGCGGGTCTGCTGGAAGCCGCCCCCCTGGGCGTCCTCCCAGGCGTGGCCCCAGGCCGCGAAGCGGGACAGCACATAGGGCCGGGCGGTGAGCACCATGAAAACGCCCAGGCCTGTCCCCGCCAGGGACAGAAACACCGTGGCGAAGCTCCCCGAGCGCATGAAGGCGATGACGATATAGGCGGCGAAGAAGACGGCGGCGGTGCCGAAATCGCTCATAGCCGCCAGGCACAGCACGCAGGCCGCCGCGAAGGCGATGAAGGCCACCAGGTTCCGTCTGGCAAAGAGCCTGTCCAGGGTGGCCGCGCCTGTAAAGACGAAGCAGATCTTCACCAGCTCCGAGGGCTGGAAGGAGACGCCCCCGATCTGCACCCAGTTTTTCGCGCCGAAGATGCTCTTGGCGGTGACCAGATTCACCAGAAGCAGCAGGATCCCGATGACCGCCATGGGCGTGCGGAGCTTTTTGGCCCGGTCCAGATCCCGCAGATAGGAGCCGATGACGAAGTACAGCGCCACCCCGGCCAGCAGGCAGATCATCTGCTTCCACAGCCCCTCCGGGTCGGAGGAGGCGCACACGCCAAGGCCGATGGCGGTGAGGAAAAAGGCCAGCGTCTCCACCTCGAAGCCCGTGCGGCGCAGGCTCCTGGTGACGGCGTAGCAGATCCAGCACAGGGCGATCAGCGCCAGGAACGAGGCCGGCACGGCGGCGTTCAGTGTCTCCCCCGCGGCGGCGGTGTGCTGGATCCCCAGAAGGATGATAAATTCGGTGAGCATGACTAAGGTGGCGCCGGGGTGGATCCGCGCGCCGGGCTTTATCCGGCTCTGGGCCTGGGCCTTCTCGTCCTGCACCGTGGAGGGCGTGAAGACGCAGCCGGCCTTGCCGAAGGTGACGATGTCCCCGGCGTGGATGGCGGCGATGCCCTCTAAGGGCCGGCCCCGGAGCCGCGTCCCGTTTTTGGAGCGCAGATCCCGCACGAACCACCGCCCCTGGGAGTCGCGGGTCAGGGCCGCGTGGGTGCGGGAGACGGTCTGATAGTTGAGGCGCACGTCCGCCGAGGACGCCCTGCCCACGATATTTTCCCAGTTGGTCAGCTCCAGCCTGGCCCCGTCCGGCAGGGTGAGCCAGCCCCACACCTCCCGCTGGGTCTTCCCCGACAGCATGGAGACGGCGCAGCGCAATAGGATCAGCACCGCCAGCACGGGCAGGGCATAACGGGTGACCGCGGTGATGACGCCGGAGGCCCGGGACAGCACCGTGGGGTCTAAATTTTCAACGGCTTCCAGCGTCTCCACGCTCCCGGCCTCCCTTCCGCCCCACAGGGCGCGATTTTGCGGTTTTTACGCGTAGTTTTGATATTATAACACAAATCTCTTGAAATTTAAAGTCAGATACGGTATATTTGGGAAAGTACGAAAATGGAGGGTTTTTTATGCCTGACTTAAATTGGCTCAACGGGATGGAGGCGCGGATCCCCCACGGCGGCGTGCGGACGCGGTTCGCCCCCTCCCCCACGGGGTATATGCACGTGGGGAACCTGCGCACGGCGCTGTACACCTGGCTCATCGCCCGCCACAACGGCGGAAAATTCATCCTGCGCATCGAGGACACCGACCAGGGCCGGCTGGTGGAGGGGGCGGTAGACGTCATCTACCGCACCTTGGCTGAGTGCGGCCTGGACCATGACGAGGGGCCGGACGTGGGCGGCCCGGTGGGGCCGTATATCCAGACGGAGCGCCGGGGCTTCTACAAGGAGTACGCGGAGCTTCTCATCCAGCGCGGCCACGCCTACCGGTGCTTCTGCGAAAAGACGGAGTCTGAGGAGGATTCCGGTAATTTTGACCGGGGGCCGGATCCCTGCCGCACCCTCAGCCGGGAGGAGGCGGATCGGCGCGCCGCCGCCGGGGAGAGCTATGTCATCCGGCAGAAGATGCCCCGGGAGGGCTCCACCACCTTCCACGACGCCGTCTACGGCGACATCACCGTGGAGAACAAGGAGCTGGAGGATCAGATTTTGCTGAAATCCGACGGCCTGCCCACCTACAACTTCGCCAACGTCATCGACGACCACCTGATGGGTATCACCCACGTGGTGCGGGGGGCCGAGTACTTGAGCTCCGCCCCGAAATACAACCTGCTCTACAACGCCTTCGGCTGGCCCGTGCCCACCTATGTCCACTGCTCCTCCGTGATGGTGACGGACAGCGAGACGGGCGCGGCCCGGAAGATGTCCAAGCGCCACGGGGATCCCAGCTACGAGGATCTGATCGCCGGCGGCTACCTGACCCCGGCGGTGGTGAACTATGTGGCCCTGCTGGGCTGGTCGCCGGGAGGCGAGCGGGAGATCTATTCCCTCCCGGAGCTGGCGGAGATCTTCGATCTGCGGGGCGTCTCCAAGTCCCCCGCCGTCTTTGACATCAACAAGCTTACGTATTTCAACGCAGAATATCTGCGAGCCATGTCCCCGGAGGACTTCGCCGAAACGGCGGAGCCCTGGATCCGCCAGGCCGTGAAAAACCCGGCCATTGACGCCTCTCAAATCGCGGCGCTCTTACAGCAGCGCACGGAGAAGCTGACGGAGATCCCCGAAAAGGTGGACTTTTTCGACGCCCTCCCGGACTACTCCCCGGAGCTTTTCGTCCACAAAAAGTCCAAGACCGATATCCCCGGCTCCCTGGAGACCCTTCGGACGCTCCTGCCCGCCCTGGAGGCGGCGGAGCGCTGGGACGACGACACCCTCCTGAAGCTCCTGACGGAGCTGGCGGAGGCCCGGGGCGTGAAAAGCGCCAAGATCATGTGGCCCCTGCGCGTCGCCGTCTCAGGCCGCGCCGTCACCCCCGGCGGCGCCGTGGAGATCTGCCGGATCCTGGGGAAGGACGAGTGTTTAAGGCGTATAAAGTACGCCCTGGATAAATTTCAAGTATAGTATAGCATCGTCTCCGGACGCTGTCAAGTATTTTTTAGGTAAATTTAATTAATTTTTTGTTAAGGAAATTATTTCAAAATTAAAACGCCCCTTTTGCGGAAAAGCTACGGCAAAAGGGGTGTTTTTTATGGTTTTGTCCAAAAAAGCGGGCCGGCTGATCGTCATCTACTCCCTGGCGGCGGTGCTGGTGATGGGAGTTTTTGTGTGGCGGGCAAGGCGGGAGAGCGCGGCCCTGTCCCGCTCCCTGGCCATCGGGTACGACCACGCCTTCACGGAGCTGGCCACGGCGGTGGGGGAGCTGGACGCCACCCTGCAGAAGGCCCGGTGCGCCGCCTCCCCGGCCATGGTCAGCACGGTCTGCGCCCAGGGGTACGCCCACTGCGCGGCGGCGGGCCAGGCCATCGCCTCCCTGCCCCGCTCCGATCTGGAGCTGGAGCACACGGCGGCGTTTCTCACCAAGGCGGGGGACTATCTTTTCTATCTCTCCCGCTCCGCCGCCGGGGGCGGGACGCTGACGGAGGAGGAGCGGGAGGCCCTGGGGACGCTTTCCGAGAGCGCCGCCCGGGTGTCCGGGGCTCTCAGCGACCTGGCGGCGCGGCTGATCGCGGGGCAGGTCAGCACCGGGGAGCTGGAAAGGGCGGAGTCGGACATCGCCGGGGCGGAGGACGCCCTGGTGGACACGGGCTTTGCCGGCTCCTTCAAGACATTGGAGGATGAGCTGCCGGAGCTTCCGGCCCTCATCTACGACGGACCCTTCTCCGCCCACATCGAGCAGGCGGAGCCCCGGCTCCTCCGGGGCCTTGCGGAGGTAGGCCAGGACGCGGCGGCGGAGGCGGCGGCGGAATTTCTGGACGTGCCCGCCGCCTCCCTCACCTTCCGGCACGTCCGGGAGAAGCCCGTGGCTGTCTTTGTGTTCACCTGTCAGAGCGGCAACGAGGTGCAGACGGTGGAGGTGTCCCGAATTGGCGGAAAAATCGTCTATTTCGGCACGGCGCGGGAGTCCGGCGAGGGGCAGATGACGGCGGAGCAGGCGCTGACCCGGGCGGAGGCGTTTTTGGAGGAGCACGGCTTTGAGAGCATGGCCCCCACCTATCACCAGGCGGAGGCCGGGGAGCTGACGGCCAGCTTTGCCTATGAGCAGGACGGGGTGATCTGCTACCCGGATCTTGTGAAGGTCACCGTGGCCCTGGACACCGGCAAGGTGGTGGGCCTGGAGGCCGGGGGCTATATCATGTGTCACCAGCCGCGCGCCCTGGGCGGCATAAGCTTTGACACGGAGGCCGCCGTCTCCACCCTCTCCCCCTGGCTCACCGTCCGCTCCCACCGCCCCGCGCTGATCCCCACGGAGGGGAAAAACGAGGTGCTCTGCGAGGAATATCTGTGCGAGACGCCGGAGGGCAAACACGCGCTGGTGTATCTCAACGCCGAGACGGGCCGGGAGGAGCAGATCCTGCTGCTTCTGGAATCGGAATCCGGTACGCTGACTATATAAACTTAAACTTATCCCCGGAGGGTTACTCCGGGGATAAGTTTCAGTCTGTCAAAAAACCACCTCACGCCCAGCGTAAGCGGGCGTATGGGTGGCCGAAAATAGAAAATATGGTAG
>CANQBA010000083.1 GCA_947589545.1 uncultured Oscillospiraceae bacterium
GTCAGGATAGATTTCGGTTATCAGGGCAAGCAGTTCTATCACAGCTGGTGGCCGAGGGGACCGGAGGCTCTGAACACACCCGAATTCAAGGCCGAGCTTGGCAAGGTCGTGGACGAGCTGAGACGCGGGCCGCTCAAGAGCCTTCAGGATATGCGCCGCTTCTGCCACGCCAACGGCGGCGAGATCAATGGCGGTATTCTCGGACAGAATTACGGCTACGTCATTGAGACGGAGCGGTACAAATATCTCCTGCGCTGCAATCCCGTGGAGGGGGACTACCAGGCGTATCTCACAGCGATGGACAAGCAGGCGCAGGAGGTGGGAATAGGGCGAAAACAGGAAAAAGAAATGAAAATGACGATGGGAGGAATGTAAATGGTAATCAAGAAGCTGCCGATCACTGTCGCCGAGCTCCACGAATGGCTTCAGGGCGATGATCCGGCGATGAGCGTCATGGGCGGGTTGTACACTGACGCCCTTATAAAGTTCCCTGTCGCGGAGGGTGTGGAATACATCTACATCCAGTCCGCACCCGGAACCATGATCTGCGACCGGCGCGGCAATTTCCGCTTCTGCGGTATCTATCTGCGTGACAGCGACCAGATCTACAACGGCAAGTTCTCCATGGAGCTTGTGCGGGATTGGGTCGAGGATCACGAAAGGACGGAAACCGCCATGCTGCGCGACTTCAACGCGGCGGTCAGACTGCGGATGGAGGAAATCGTCGCGGAAAACCGGGAGAAATACGCCGCCAAGGTGTTGACCTCAAGCCGGCTCAAGGCCGAGCTGGAGCATTACCGGGAATACGAGTCACGGGAGGACGCGGCGCGGCGCTTGCTCATAGCCTCCGACCCCGCCAACATCCGCTTCAAGGCCCATTTTGAACATCGGAAATGGGGCGATGAGCTTATACGGTATCTGACAGATCGGGACGGTACAGTCAAGGAGGCGGCAAGGGACTACATCGCCCACGGAGGCGAGGAAATTCTCCTTGACTTCCTCAAAGCGGATATCCTCCGGGAGCGGTATATTGAGCTTCTGAAGGATCCCTCCGACCCGGCGTACACGGTCAAAGCGGTATCCGACGCCGTGGAAAAGAGTCACGCCAAGTATGTGAAGGTCACGATCTCCAAGGGCGGCCCGGAGGTGACCGTCATGACGGAGGCGGCTGGATTCGTGGGTTACCACAGCTACTATGATCCGGGCTGCCTCCTGTCTGCGGATAAGGAGGCGTTTGAGCAGGCTTTCGGGAAATACGCGGACTACACCGCCCAGGACATTGTGAGGATCGCCCGTGGGACAAAAACGATCTATGAAGCGCCGAAGGGAGGTGAGTAAAAGATGATCACACACAAGGGCCCGCTTACGACCGAGGAATTCATGGCGTGGCTGAAGGACGGTAAGGATATGCTGGCCGTGGAGCGGACGAAGGTTTGGGCCTGCTTTATTAAGATCCCCCAGCGGGATGGGATCGACCTGATTTTTCATCAGGATGGCTATGCCGGCCTTCGCGAGCTCCCCTGCTTCGACTGCGGATTTAAGCCCACCGGGCTCTACAAGCAGGACGAGCAAAAGCTCTATTGTCCGAACGTCCCCGCCTGCGCCGTTTCCGATTGGCAGAACGTACCGGCGAACACGGAGCTGTACTTGAGGAGGGAGTTTTGTAAGGGGGTCAGAGAACGCATTGAGGACATAGTCAACAACGGGCGCAAAGGTCTTCCCAAAGAGCTGTCAGACGAAAAGCTCATAGAGGCTGTGGCAAGTTATCGTGAATTTTACGCGGACGAAGCCGCCGCCCGCCTGCTGGTGGAGTCCAGTCCGGATAAGTGCTTGCAGTTCAGGTCCAAATACACCACCGCAGATATGGACGACGGCCTGTTAGACTTCCTTCAGGACCGCAAGGGCTTCGTCGACCGCACCGCCATGGTCTACATCTCCCTTCATAAGGAGGAGATACTGGCCGAGCTCATGAAGATAGATATCCTTCGTGAGAAATACGAGGCCATCCTTGCCGACCCGGACAATCCCCTCCACAGGATGCGGCAGATCTCCGACGCGGTCAGATCCAGCGGAGCCACCACCGTCCGTGTCACCATCGAGAAGGACGGCGCTCAGGCTACCATCCGCACGTCCGCGAAAAGTCTCTCCGGCTACCATCCAACCTATAACGACTTCGATGCCCCCGCCGCTGACAGCAAGGCTTTCCGGGAAGCATTCGGCAGTTGGGCAAATTACACGGCTGCGGATGTCCGTGCCATCACCTACGGCAGAAAGACGATCTATGAGGCTCCGGCGCCGGAGGTCAAGCAGGCAGAGATGCCGGCCAAGAGCTTTACCATGACGATGGGCGGAATGTGAAATGGCAGAGAAAGAAGCAGAAAGATCGAGTAGGAAAATCGGGATTTGGAGGGCTGATGCGGCTCTGCTCCAAGGTGAAATAGTTGAAGAAAGGAGTGAAATCAAATGACAGAAAAAGCTTTTGAGGCTCAGTACGATTCCGTTGAGTTATTTGGGATACCCGCGCTGTTCACGAACTCACGCCTTGATAGAACGACTATCCCAAGCGGATGGCACTGTTACGACGTTCGCGGAAGTGATCACGATCCAGGCAGACTTTCAACATTGGAGCCTTATGTGCTGGTCAACCATGCGGGGTCCATCCTGTCGCTCCAGCCAATACCCTTCCCCGAAGGGCAAGATTATGTGAAAATCAGGGGTAAAATCAACTTCGACGACGACCCGAACGATATGCTGACAAAGTTCCGGGAGTCTTGCAGGCAAATGAAGGCCGTTGATTCCGCAAACGCGGAGATAGATAAACCTGAGTCGATTCAAGAAAATGAGGGAAGCGGAGATTCCGCCCCACTTAGAATCAAGAATCTGGCGGATCTGAAGCGGCTCATAAAGCCAGGGACGGAGATCCGGGCTACTTACCACGCCAAGCACCCGGAGATCGTGGGGCTGACGCGGGTGGTGACCACCGTGAAGACCAACTGCTTCTACTCCAAAATCAAGGACCAGCCCGAACACAAATACTCGACCATGAACCGCGGAATGGGGCTTCGGTCAGATTTTGAGAAGGCTGGGATGTATCGGTTCAGCGGTAGCTCCATAACGGCGTTGGACCCCGGCAGCGCCGAGCCAAAGGTACTCTATGTGATGGAAGTCTTCGCCCCGCAGATGAGTATGGCCGAGCAGAACAATACGATGAGAATGGAGATGATGTAAATGGCAATAACTCAGGAATGGCTGGATTTTCTGCGGGAGCAGTATCCCGTAGGGTCCCGGATCAAGCTCCGGCAGATGGGCGCGGATGACCCAAACCCCATCAAGCCGGGTAGCATGGGGACTCTTCAATACATTGACGACCTGGGGACCTTCGGCGTGAAGTGGGACAATGGCCGGACTCTTGGCGTAGTTGCCGGCCAGGACAGCTTCACGGTGCTGCCCCCGGAGACGCATACCCTGAAGCTCTACATGCCCCTGACTGCCGAACTCTTTGAACGCGATGAGTGGGGCGACCTCGAAAATGAGGGGATCGCAATGGACGGTCACGACCTTCTTGCCTATGAGGGCCTGATCGCCCGTGCCCTCATCAACGAGCGTCTGCCGGAGGAGAGCGAGAGCGGCCTCATGCACTGGTACGATGAGGAGGACGGGGTGAACCGCAAGGTCCGTTCTGCCGTGTTCACCGTGGAGGAGCGTGACGGGCGGCTTTGGGGCGTTGCCGAGTGCAAGGTCGCCGGCGAGCTGACACCGGAGGAGCTTTCGACGCTCAAAGAGTTTATCTCCGGACAGGCGTCTGACGGCGTAGGCGAGGGCTTCGAGCAGCGGGACCTCAAGGTTTCGGATGGAGTCCTGAACGTCCACCTCTGGAACTCGGAGAACTGGAGCATCCGGACGGAGCAGGAGCAGTTCGACCCCAAGCTTGCCGAGGGCCTGCCGGAGCTGTGCTTCTCCGTCCTCCCCGGCCAGGGGGACCTCATCTGCATCAAGCGTGGCGAGTCCGGTTATTATCCCTCGGACTGGAGTACGAACGACCGCCAGCGCAACGAGGAGCTGGCAAACCAGCAGAATGAGCGCCTCGGCGTCACCCCTGCCCAGCGTCAGGCCATGGAAACGGGAAGTATGTTCGGCTGGAGCGTCCCCGGCGCTGACCCCAAGGCGTGGGAGCAGAAAGCCCCGCAGATGGGAGGGATGAGCTTTGGATAAACCCATTTTCACCGTCTGCGTGTACAACTGTCCAGAAGGAGTCTGTGGGGCGACGGCGGACATTGATCTGCCGGCTACGGAATATGAACTGGAGGACGCGCTCCAAAAGGTTCGGGACGGCGAGGGCGGCGAGACGATGGTGTCCGTGGAGAGCTTTGGGGACTTCCCATTTTTGCGGTCCCACATTGGCGAGGCGGACATTCGGGCGCTGAACGCTCTGGCGAATAAGCTGACGACGCTGGAAGGGTGGCAAATAGACGCCTTTGAGGGCCTGGTGCGGATGGATGAAAATAACGGCGTTGGGATAGACCTACCCCGACTTTATGACCTTGCCGCCAGTGTGGACAGCTGTCAGGTGCTATATACAGATGATGACTACGAATCCATTGGCAGGTTCTACGCTGAGAACGGTTTCGTACCGGAGCTGGAAAACCTGCCCGACATACTTTGGGAGATCCTCGACTTCAGGCAGCTCGGACAGCGTATGGCTGCACAGGAAGGTGGTGTGTTCATCAACAACGATCACGGATATGTGGTGAGGATTGATGACTTGAAGGAGGAATTCAAGAACCTGGACCTGACACCAAAAAAGCCGGACTATACGGTGCTGTTGGAGGTGTCCGCGAGGGATACTGAGGAGTCTATACCTCTGAAGCTCCCCTGCAGCCGCTCCGTACTGGACGCCGCCCTCATTCGGCTCAAAGTTGACGATTGGTCGGAATTCTCCTGGCGTTGCGCTGACTGCCGTATCCCGGCACTACGGGAAGCCTTTAATCAGACGGACAGTATTGTCATCGCGGATAGCACCGCTGCCCGTATCACCCAGCTTTCGGCGGAGAAAATTCTCTCGCTCAAGGCTCTCGTCGAGGCTACCCAGTGCTCTGATCTCTTCGATGCGGTGAAGCTCATAGACAGTATGGATGCATACACCTTCACTCGTAAATATGACGGTCCTGAAGCTGTGGCGCTGGACGAGCTGTCGGTTCTGCTCGGTGAAAACGACAAGGCGACTCTGCTTCCCTTCGTTGATCTCTACAGGTATGGGGAAAAGCTCATTGAGGAGCAGAACATCTCCATGACCGCCTACGGGGGCATTGAGCGGAAGGACCGGCAGCCAATTCAGACAGTCTGCCAGGAGCCGCAGATGGGAGGGATGAGCATGATGTAGGCAGCAGAAAAGCAATAACAATAAAATATAATAATGTATAGGGGCCGTTTTCCTGAAAGCGACGACGGTCCCTTTTTTTCTGTGCGTCAGCACAGAAAAGTGGCCATGTGCCGCCTGCGGCGGCACGGCCTTAAAATCATTGTGCCCTTTTCGGGAAAACGAGTCCCGGAAAGGAATGAAAAATGACAAGAGAAGAATTGGCGGGGTTTCTCCGCACGAGATGCCACGGCAGGAAGAACGCCATGAAAGCGGAGGAACTCAAAGTCGCCACCCACACCGACGGCTCCCAGCTCCGGGAGCAGGTCAATGCTCTGAGGTGCAGGGGCTTTCCCATCGCCAGCGGGAAGGAGGGCTACTTCTACGCTGAGACAGCCGGAGAAATCTACGCCACCATCAGGAGCCTCCGCAAGCTCCAGGCTGGCGTCGAGAAGGCCATCGTTGGCTTGGAGGGCGCTCTTGCAGACTTTGGGGAGCGGCAGAACCCGGTCGGAGGCCGGGACGGATGAACAGCTTCATGAGCTGGGTAGGCGGGAAGAAGGCGCTGCGAGAGCAGATCGTCAGTATGTTCCCGGTGAACTACTCAAAGTATGTGGAGGTGTTCGGCGGTGGCGGCTGGGTCCTGTTCCACAAGCCTCCCGGCCGGGACTTTGAGGTGTACAACGACCTGAACGGCCTGCTCGTCAACCTCTATCGGTGCGTCCGGGACAAGCATGAGGAGCTGATTGCGGAATTAAAATACGTTCTCAACTCACGGGTAGATTTCAAGCGGGCGAAAGCCACGCTCGCTAAGCGAGGCAAAAAGAGCCAGGTGAAGAAGGCCGCGCTCTTTTACCAGCTCGTCCGCTATTCCTACGCCTCCGCCCTCACCAGCTTTGCCGCCCAGCCCCATGACATCTGGTCGGACTTCCCCCTCATCGAGCAGGCCCACCGGCGGCTGAAGGACGTGGTGATCGAGCACCAGGACTTTGAAAAACTCATCCACAACTGTGACGGTCCGGAAACCCTGTTCTACTGCGACCCGCCCTACCATAACACCGAGAAGTTTTACAAAAACATCGGGGAGAAGGGCTTCACAGAGAAGGACCATATTCGCCTGCGCGACACGCTCTTCGGCATCGAGGGCAAGTTCATTCTCTCGTACAACGACGACGAGTTTATAAGAGAGCTCTACACGGCTCCGGGGATCTACATCGTCGAGACGTCCCGGCTCCACCAGATGCGCCAGCGTTACGAGGCCAACAGCCAGTTCCCCGAACTCATTATCACCAACTATGAACCCTTCGAGCGAAGCAGGCTCCAGCCTGAACAGATCGCGCTATTTTAAATGACAGGAGGAAAAGAAAATGAAAGTAGATATGACGACTACCAAGAACGGTGCCATCATCCCGCCCGCGGCGCTCAGATCCAGCGGCTTTGACCCCCACGAGGGCGTGGAATGCAACGCGCTCAATGGCTGCGTGGTGGTGCTGAAGAAGTGCATGAGCGCCCCGGAGCTCGTCAGGGCGGCGTGGGCGCTCCGTATACTCTCCGCGAACCTCATCGCTCACCTTGCCGGTGAGTGTGGAGCTTGTGACGGGAAGTGCGGCTCCTGCGATGGGGAGTGTCCCTACAGCAAGGCGGACTTTTCCGTGGACATACAGCTCCCGGAGGAATTCCGGGAGATCGGGGATATCCCCGATGACGCCGTGCTCCACGTGGAATTCCCGGAGAAGGGCGGCGTCCAGTTTTGCAAGAGTACCGGCGACCCTCCTGAGCTTTGGGATGTTCCCGCGCCGATGATGGGAGATCTTTTGGCTGCCGGCGTCTGTCCCGCGTCCCTGGAGATGCTCCTCAAGTCCGGCGAGGCAGTCTATGGAGAATGAATTTCCCCTCATCTACCGCTATACCCACGACGAAGCCGTGAGGCGGGATGAGCTGTTGCTTTGGCGGGAGAGCTTCAAGGAGAATGTCTGCTGCGCCAGAGCCATCGAGAAGGCTATCCGCGACGGCGGCGGGGAGCATATCCCGCCCGACTGCGCCAAGGGTGTGACGGAGGATTACGGGATCAAGCGGACAATGTACGTCCTTGCAAAAAGCGTCTGCAATCTCGACCCCAAAGTGCGCGCCAGCAGGGACGTGGAAGCGTGGAGCAGGTCCGCGGACGTTCTCCTCGACCCGGAGCATGATATGTACTTTGATGTGGATGCCGCTCGCCCTGTGGTAGAGGAATTCATCGGCCAGGTCAGGCAGGCTTACGAAGCCCTTGGCCTCATAGACAAGAGCCAGTACACGCCCCTTTCCGGCGTTGATCTGAACGGAAAGGTCCTTGTCCTCTCCCCCGACACGCTGAAGGAGGAATACTGGACACCAAAGGCCCAGCTGTGGTACGCCCAAGGCGGCTTCGGATGCAGCCCCACCGCCAGAGGCAGGGCCGTCCTTGCCACCTGCATCGACGACGGCGAGACGGTCTTTTGGAACCGCCAGGATTTCGACGGCGTTCTGGACGAGAAGTATCTCCCGGATTGGGCGAAAGATAAGCTTCAGGAGCTCAGAAACCCCGCCCCGGAACAGGACCAGGGAATGGGCGGGATGGAGATGAAATAGGGCGGAATATGCCTTGCCCATAAAAAGAAGCGGCCCTGTGACGGACCGCTTTCAATTCATATGAGCTTTTGGAGAGCTTCCAAAAGCGGTGGAATATCTCCGGTGATGATCTCCCAAACGAGGCGGAGATTGATGCCTTCATAATCGTGAACGATGCGGTTGCGAAGGCCATAGATTTCCTGCCAGGGTATTTCGGGATGAGATGAGGAGAAGCTTTTGTCCACGATGTGGCAAAGCTCACCAAGCTGACTGAGATTGAATACGCACGCCTCAACGGTTTTGGAGTCCGCTTTGAAGGTCTCATATGTGTATCCGTCGCAGTACTCCAACAGCTTTTGTGAGTATGCTGTCATCTTCCGTACAACGATCTCATTTCTCATAGATGGTTACCCCAGTGGAACGTATCTCACGGTCTATCCTCGACCCCGGCTCTATATGGGACACATCGAAAATGTCCACCGGCATCTGGACTGCCTGATGGACCGCCTCCATGAAGCCCACAAATCTAAGCCCGTGGAGTTTACTGTCGACAAGAAGATCAAGATCGCTCTTTTCGTCGGCGGTACCCTTCGCAATTGAGCCAAACAGGATGGCACGGGATATGTTGTAATCGGCAAAGACTGGCGTCAAGGTCTTCGTAATTTCATTTACACTTGCGGGCATATGATTCACCTCATTTCAACTGTATTATACACCGTCGGGGAGAAAGTTACAATAAATATCTCAAATAAATTCAAGGAGGAAAGCAACATGAGTAAACCCAAGCAGGAACAGAAGCAGACAGCGCCGGAGGTATCCGGGCAGAGAGAGCAGGAGCGGCCCAGCCTGCCCACAGAGATCACGGTACGGGCGTACCCCGTCAGCGATATGGGACAGGTGCTGGCCAATCTCTCGGTGGATGTAAACGGCTGCTTCGCCATCCGCGGCGCCAAGCTGGTGCAGGGCAAGAACGGGCCCTTCGTCTCCATGCCTCAGAAGAAGGTAGGCGAGGAGTACAAGGATATCGTGTTCACCACCAACCGTGAGATGTATGACAAGCTGAACGCCACCGCCATCGCCGCCTACGGGCAGGCCATGGACGCCATGGCCGAGAAGCACCGCCAGTCCCAGCAGACCGCCGCCTCCGCGCCCACGGGCCCTACGATGGCGATGTGAGGGGGTGAGGACTATGAAACGCATCCTGACAGCCTGCGCCGCGCTCTTTGCTTTGAGCGCGGCGCTTCTCACACCCGCCCTTGCCGCTGACGACAGCGACGCCTACTACCCCACCTCCATCACCGTCTCGGAGGACGGGACGGAGCTTCGCAAAGTCTATGATCTGTCCCCGGAGGCGGACCCGGCGGGAATCCCCCGGTCGGACTTTGAGCTGGGCGGCTTCGCTTACACCTTCGTGGACATCCTGCGGCAGGAGCTCCCCGAATATGAGGAGCGCCAGCACACCGAGACGGTGACGTTGGACAGTAAGAAGAAGGACATGGAGTCCGTGCTGGCCCTGCTGCCCCAGGAGCGCGAGGTGGTCACCGAGGACGGGCTCTCCGGCGTCCTCTCTTTGAAGCTGGACACGGTGAGGGTCGAGGTGACCGGTTACGGAAGCTCCTCCAAGAAAGTCACCGCCACCCGCACCTATCCCAATCTGGACGGGCAGGATACCTCGTATATCCCCAAAACGGTGGAGGACGACGGCAGGACCCTGACGCTCCAGACCATCAAGTGGGAGGCGGTTGGCTCCGAGGGCAATGAGCGGTACACCGCCACGGCTACCTACTCCGGCACCGCCAAGAGCAGTTATGTAAAAGGCTACACGGTGACAGCGGACTACGTCGGCACGGTGAGCAGGATCAGCCTTGACCGTGTGCGCTATGTGGCCATTTTCAGTGGCGTTTCCCTGAATCCCGTGGAGCCGGAGCCGGATACCGTACCCACCGATCCCAATGGACAGGGTACCGTCATAGAGGACACCGGTGCGGGTACTCCCGGCACGGAGGCCCCCGACACGACAGTTCCCCAGCCCGTCGAAAACCATCAGCCCACGCAGGGGAACGGCAGTCAGGGCAGCTCCGTCAGCTTCCCCTGGAACACCGTGTACGCCGCCCTCGGCGTGATTGCCATTCTTGGCGTGGGCGTTGTGATCGCGCTCATCATCAAGCGCCGGTCCGAAAGATACTATGACGAGATTAATGAGGAGGAAAGATAATGAAGAAGCTTTTGAGCATGGCCATCGCCCTGTGCCTTGTGTTCGCCCTTGCGACCCAGGCGCTGGCGGATTACACCATCGAGGCCCCGGAGGGGCCGGACTACGGCGACCCTACGTCCGTCGAGCCGGTATACACGGCTGACCGGGGCGAGCAGCCCAACGAGTACAAGGGCAAGGACGCCGTCCTAATCCCGCCCGTCTTCGGCGTGGGAGGCATCTATTCCTTAAACGCCTTTGGCAACAGCACGGCGGTGACCCATTCCGATGCCGTCATCGGCGGCGGGACCGTCACCTATCCCGGCGCTGTGGGCTCCGCATCTGCCGGATACCCCTCCGCTGGTCAGGCGTCCACAAGCTCCCCCGCTTCATACTTCACCGAGGTCACCTCCGACCTTGAGTACGCTGACGGCTCTCTGGGGACGCTGTCCATCCCTTCCATCGGAGTGAAGACCAAGATCTATGAGGGCACCTCCACCGCTTCTATGGCGAAGGGCGCGGCGCACTTTGAGGAAACCTCCATCTGGAACGGCAACGTGTGCCTCGCGGGACATAACCGTGGGACCAATGAGATCTTCGGCAAGATCCACACGCTGAAGGCCGGCGACACCATCACCCTCACCACCAAGCTGGGCACAAGGACCTACAGCGTGGTCAGCGTGGAGAAGATCTCCGAGACGGACAGAAGCGGAACCGCGGCCACCGCCTGGAACCAGATCACCCTTTACACCTGCGTCATGAACGAGCGGCCCTATCGCTGGTGTGTCACCGCCGTCGAGGTGAGATGATCCTTTCTCCGTTTTGACGTGCTTCTTTCCCTGGACTTTCCAAAGTTCCCTTGGTATTGTGGGCTTAGAAAATAATAGCCCACAAGGGCAGAGGAGGAAAAAACGATGAAAAAAGGGACCATTCTTTACGGCGCTGTCTGCTTCGCCCTGGGCGCGGCCATTTGTGGCGGGACCGCTGCCTACGCCGCCGGGGTGATGGCGGAGCGCAGCACTAACGCCTTCTACGTTGACGGTGAGCAGGTGAAGCTCCCGGCCTACGCCATCAACGGCAATAACTACGTCAAGCTCCGGGATGTGGGAGAGGTCGTGGGCTTCAATGTCTATTGGGACGAGGAGGATCGGACGGTACAAATCGAGTCGGACAAGCCCTACACCGGCGTGGCCCCCGCAAAAGCAAGCTCCCTCGCGAACGGCCAGCCCGTGACGGAGGAAAACGTCCTGACGCTCCTGCGCCAAATCGAGAAGGACTGGCCCACGGGAACCGTTTGGGGCACCATGTCCACACCGGGGACTTGCAAGAACAGTATCCCCTGCAAAGAGGCCGGGGAGGTCATGGACCGTTACCGCGTCAGCAAGACTTACGGCTGCTCCGGATACGCCGCCATGGTAAGCACGCTGCTGTTCGGCGATGAGGGGAATCCCGCGAGACGGGTAGAGGCTCTTTCTCAGATCCGCCCCGGAGATATACTCATCTTCGTCCGCAATGACTCCGGTAAGGTCTGGCACGTGACAGTGGCGCTGGAATCCCCAAACGCAAAGAACGCGCTCCACTATACGGACGGGAATAACGGCGAGGTCGTCTACTGGCCGTCCGGCCAGAGCCCATACAGCCGTGAATGCCTGGACTGCTACGGGGAGAACGGAAAGACCTACCGTATAGAGGCATGGACACGTTATCCGGAGGACGTGCCCTTTACCGGCGAGAGCGCAGAAGCGTGGGGATGATCCCCAATCCCATATCTACAGGGCCGCACAGAAATGTGCGGTCCTTTTATAGTGCGCCCGGCATGGGCGAAATCTAACGGGTGAAAGACCCGAGCGCGCCCGGTGGCGGGAAGCGCACA
>CANQBA010000084.1 GCA_947589545.1 uncultured Oscillospiraceae bacterium
CGTCTGTGGGCCGTGAACCCGGAGAACGGCTTCTTCGGCGTGGCCCCCGGCACCTCCATGAAGTCCAACCCCAACGCAATGCTGTCCACCAAGAAGAACACCATCTTCACCAACGTCGTCCTTAAGCCCGACGGCACCGTCTGGTGGGAGGGCATGGACAAGAATCCCCCCGAGGGCGCCCTCAACTGGAAGGGCGAGCCTTGGGATCCCGCCGACGGCTCCAAGGGCGCTCACCCCAACTCCCGCTTCACCGCCCCTGCCCGCAACTGCCCCTGCCTGTCCCCCGAGTTTGACAATCCCCAGGGCGTGCCCCTGGACGCCATGCTCTTCGGCGGCCGCAGGGCCAAGACCGCTCCCCTGGTCTATCAGTCCCGCGACTGGAACCACGGTGTGTTCCTGGGCGCAACCGTGGCCTCCGAAACAACTGCCGCCGCCACCGGCGCCGTGGGCGTCGTCCGCCGCGACCCCATGTCCATGCGGCCCTTCATCGGCTACCATGTGGCCGACTACTGGCAGCACTGGATCGACATGGGCCACGACGAGCGCGTCACCAAGCTTCCCAAGATCTTCCACGTCAACTGGTTCCGCACCGACGACGAGGGTCACTTCCTCTGGCCGGGCTTCGGCGACAATATGCGCGTCCTGGAGTGGATCCTGAAGCGTTGCGCCGGTGAGGTCGACGCCGTGGAGACCCCCATCGGCTGGATGCCCAAGCCCGAGGACATCAACCTGGAGGGCATTGAGGACGAGGTCAGCGCGGACACCCTGAAGGAACTCCTCACCATCGACAAGGAGGTCTGGAAGGGCGAGGCCGCAGACATCCGCAAATTCTTTGACCAGGTCGGCGAGGGCAAGCTCCCCCAGGAGCTTACGGAGAACCTGGAGACTCTGGAGAATAACCTGAAATAAACCGATCCGTCAGGAAATCGGACAAAGCGTTATCGACCGGGCGCACCCCGCAAGGGGTGCGCTCGCTTTGCCTGTTTCCCCAAGAGAAATCTTACTCTTGACAGAGCAGGAAGAAAGCGATATAATAACTAATACTATTAGGAAACGGCCTTATGGGCGGTTCCCGAGGTTTGCGGAGCTGTACATGGAATACAGGGAATTGGCCGCGGAGCTGCTGCGGCTCCGGTCTGAACAGTTCAAAAGCGGCGTCTGGCGGCAAACTATGAGGCTCACCCAGGGGGAGCTTCTGGCGCTCTACTACCTGCAAGGGCACGACGGCGGGACGCACCCCCAGGAGCTCAGTTACGAGCTGTCCGTCAGCACCGCTCGGATCGCGGCCATGCTCCGGGACATGGAGGAAAAGGGCTGGATCCAAAGGCGTGATGACGTATCCGACAATCGCCACATCCTTGTCACCCTCACCGACGCGGGCCGGGCCAAGATCTCCAGGCGGCGCGAACAGACGCTGGACGCCCTGGCCGGCGCGTTAAGGGCCCTGGGTCCGGAGGACGCGGCGGAGCTGATCAGGCTTTTGAATCGAATGAACGAGATCTGCAATGACCGTACATAGACACAAGGCCGCAGCTCAAGAGCTGCGGCGATTTTACATTTTATTGACTAACAGTATTAGCTGTTGAAAAGGGGCGGAAGAATGGAGCATTTGACCGAGATGGAACGGTATTTTCAGGAGCAGGCGGCGCTTTGCGCGGAAAACGACGTCATCAGCCGAGAACTGTACTTGGAATTCGGGGTCAAGACGGGCCTGCGCGACGAAAACGGGAAGGGCGTACTCACGGGCCTCACCAACATATCCGAGGTGACGGCCTTCAAGTATTTGGACGGCGTGAAAACGCCCTGCGACGGCGAGCTCCTCTACCGGGGCTACGACGTGCGGGATCTCATTCGCGGAAGCTCCCGCTTCGCCTTTGAGGAGGCGGCGTATCTTCTGCTGTTCGGGGAGCTGCCAGACGGGGCGCGGCTCCGGGAGTTTATTGACATTCTGGGAGAAAAGCGGATGATGCCCACCAACTTCACCCGGGACGTGATCATGAAGGCCCCCAGCGCGGACATCATGAACTCCATGACAAAAAGCGTGCTGACCCTGGCCTCCTACGACCCGCTGGCCGGGGATCTGAGCCTGCCCAATGTACTGCGGCAGTGCGTCGGGCTTATCAGCGTCTTCCCCATGCTGGCGGTGTACGCCCACCACGCCTACAATCACTACGAGCAAGGGGGGAGCATGTACATTCACCGGCCCGACCCGGCGCTGTCCACGGCGGAGAATTTCCTCCGGCTCCTGCGGTCCGACATGTCTTACACCCAGCTGGAGGCCCGCGTCCTGGACGTGGCGCTCCTCCTGCACGCGGAGCACGGCGGCGGCAACAACTCCACCTTCACCACCCGGGTGGTCACCTCCTCCGGCTCGGACACCTATTCGGCCATGGCGGCGGCCCTCTGCTCCCTGAAGGGCGCGCGCCACGGCGGCGCCAACATCATGGTAATGCGGATGATGGAGGACATCCGGGCAAACGTTGCCGACTGGGCGGATGAGGACGAGGTGGCCGCCTACCTCTCCCGGCTCCTGGCCGGCGATGCCTTTGACGGGAAGGGCCTCATCTACGGCATGGGCCACGCGGTCTACTCCCTGTCCGACCCCCGGGAGGTGGTGTTCAAGGGATTTGTGGAGATGCTGGCCCGGGAGAAGGGCCGGGAGAAGGATCTGGCCCTCTATAACGCCATCGAGAAGCTGGCTCCCCGGCTCATCGCCCAAAAGCGCCGGATTTACAAGGGCGTCAGCCCCAATGTGGATTTTTACAGCGGCTTTGTCTACGATATGCTAGGCATCCCCGTGGAGCTCTTTACGCCGATCTTCGCCGTGGCGCGGATCGCCGGCTGGAGCGCCCACCGGCTGGAGGAGCTGGTCAGCGCCAACAAGATCATCCGTCCCGCCTACAAGAGCCTGTGCCGGAAGCGGGAATACCAAAAAATCGAGGAGCGGTGAAAGGAGCGGAAAATGGACGAAAACAGCAAAAAGCACGAAAACGGGGAACATTTTTTCCTGGAATATTTCAACAGCGACCGGATCTTCAGCGCCGTCAAGCGCACGGATTACCTCCTGTTGAACGCCATCCAGGAGCGCGCCGGCCAGCGCGGTAGACCCGGCAGGACGTATCTTTCCGACCTGTCCGCCGCCCTTGATCTCCCCATCCCGACGCTCTCAAAGACCGTTGAGCGGCTTCAGGACAAGGGCCTTGTGACTTGGAAAACGGATCGTACCGCCGGACAGACCTACGTCAAGCTCACCAGCAAGGCGGTGGAGCTGATGGACAGCGAGCGCCGCGCTATGAAGACCGCATACGAGCGCGTCAAGGCCGAGATCGACGAAAAGGAGCTGGAGCAGGCCCTGGAGACGATGCGGAAAATCGCCGGGATTTTGAAGGAATCAAAAGAAGCTTAACTCTGTTTCCGAGCGCGGAGGGCGGGCGCGTCCTCCGCGCTTTTTCTGTGCTTGTCTGTTGTCAGCGGGGCAAAAAAGTGATATACTGTCCCCATGGGACACACTTTTTACAGAATGGAGGCGGCTTTCTTGACTGAGGCTGAACGTATCGGCACCGCGATTCCGCGGCTTTTGGCGTGGCACCGGGTCAACCGCCGCCCTCTGCCCTGGCGCGGACAACCCACCCCCTACGCCGTCTGGGTATCGGAGATCATGCTCCAGCAGACGCGGATCGAGGCGGCTGTCCCCTTCTATCTCCGGTTCATGGAGCGCCTGCCCGACGTACAGGCCCTGGCGGAGATATCTCAGGAGGAGCTGTTGAAGCTGTGGGAGGGGCTGGGCTACTACAGCCGCGCCCGGAATCTGCAAAAGGCCGCCAGGGTGGTGGTGGAAGAGTACGGCGGGGCCCTGCCCTCCTCCGCCCAGGCGCTGAGAAAGCTCCCCGGCATCGGGGACTACACCGCCGGGGCCATCGCCTCCCTGGCCTTCGGCCAACCGGAACCGGCGGTGGACGGGAATGTGCTCCGGGTGATCCTGCGGCTGACGGCCCGGCGCGACGACGCGCTGGAGCCCGGTACCCGGGCGTGGGTCACCCAACTTCTGCGGGGACTCTACCCCACCGGGGAGGACGCGGCCCTGCTGACCGAGGGACTCATGGAGCTGGGCGAGACGGTCTGTCTACCCCGGGAGGGAACCCGATGCGATGCCTGTCCCCTGGCGGCGCTGTGTCTGGCGCGGGAGCGGGGGGTTGAGGCCGCCCTACCCGTCCGTTCCCAGCCAAAGCCCCGGCGGGTGGAGGAGCGGACGGTGCTCCTGCCGCTGTGCGGCAATCGCTGGGCGATCCGGCGGCGGGCGGAAAAGGGCCTGCTGGCGGGAATGTGGGAATTTCCCAATATAGAGGGCTTTTTCAGCGCGGAGGAAACGGCGGCCTTGCTCACCCGGGAGGGGTGGGAGCCCCTGTCCGTGGAGCCGTGGGGCGATGCCAAACACCTTTTCACCCATGTGGAGTGGCGGATGCGGGGCTTTCTTGTCCTCTGTCCCCGGGAGATCCCGGAGCTCACCTGGCGCACCGCCTCAGAGCTTGCCAGGGAGCACGCCATCCCCTCGGCCTTCCGGGCGTGGACGGAGAAGATCGAGTAAAGTTTATGGGCGGGTCTGCTGACCCGCCCATGTGTATTTTATGACCCGGTGGAACGGTAACGGCGGACGCCAGCCCGCCACGCGAGGACGCACGGGATCAGGAAAAGCTGGGCCAGCACCGGCAGAAGGCCGTACCACCAGGGGCCCCGATTCAGGAGGAATTGAAGCGGCCAGTGCTGGCAGAGGGCCAGGGGCACCAGCAGCGTCAGGAGCCACAGGACGCCCTTGCCGTAGACGCCGAAGGGGTACTTGCCGTACTCCCGCGCCCCGTCGGTGAAGATGTTCATGACCTCCAGCCCCTCTAAGGTAAAGAAGCACATGGCCGCGTAGAGGAGGAAAAGGCCGAGGAACACCCCCGCACCGCCGAGAATCATTAGGAGAAGCACGGCCCCCTTCCCCGTCGTCCAGCGCACCGCCCCGGCGCCCCAGGCGGTCATCACCGCCGCCTCCGCCACCCGCGGGAGCATGTTGAGCCGCAGCTCCGTACACAGGATCTGGAGCATCAGCGGCCGGGGCTGGACCAGGAGCCGGTCGAACCTGGCCGAGGACAGCACATAGGCGAAGGCGTCAAAGCCCCGTCCAAAGCACTCGGCCAGACTTGAGGCCATCAGCACCGCGCCGCAGCAGAGGGCGCACTCACGCAGGGTGTAGCCGCCCACCGCGCCGAACCGGCCCGTGAGAAAGACAAGCCCCAGGAAAAGGTTCAGTCCCAGAAGCAGCTGCCCGAGACATTCGATGAAAAAGGACCATCGGTAGGCCATGCGGCTCTTGACATGCAGGGCCATATAGTGAAGGTAAAGCTTCATCCTCTCACCCTCCCGCGACACATACCCGGCGAAGGCCGGCACGCATGATGGCGTAACCTGTCAATATCATGGCCGCCGCCCAGAATACCTGCAGACCTATGGCCTTCGCGATCTCCGCCCCGGCGATGTCCCCGCCGAAGATCCGCAGGGGCACGTTCTGCATGGCGCCAAAGGGAGACAACTCCGCCGCCTTCCGAAGTCCCGCCGGGAGGAACGGAAGCGGCACGATCCCGCCGCCCAGCAGATCCGCCACGGGCGCTCCCAGCATCATGACGCCACGGAAATCCTCCAGGAAGAAGGTCAGGGCGTAAACGAGCATCACAAAGGAGCAGACCACCGCCAGCATCAGCGCGGAGGAGACAAGGAACAGGGCGAACACCGCCGGGGAGACGCGGATCCGCAAGCCCCACGGAGCCGGGATCAGAGCGCCCAGCGCTATGACCGGCGCTGCCCGGAGAAGTCCCCGGCTCAGGCGCAGGGCCAGGGATCGGGCAAACCACATGCCGTACAGATCCGTGGGGCGCGTCAGCTCATAGGCCACCGCCCCGGTGCGCACAGACTCCGCCAGCTCCCACTCCCACTGCCACAGGGCGAAGAAGGTGAGATACGCCTGCTGGAGCCATATGTACGCCGCCAACGCCTCCACGCCCATGGGAAAGCGCCCCGGATGGGCACACCACAGGGCCCGGTAGAGCAGGATCTCCATGCCGCCCCACACAAATTGGGTGGAGAGGCCCGCCAGGGCCGCCGTTCTGTACTGCAAGCCGGCCATCAGGCGCATTTTGAAAAAGGACAGATATTTCTTCATGGCGCGCCTCAGATCCCGAACCGGCGGTAAAGATCCGCTACGGATTCCTCGGTGGACAGGTTCTCCCCCGCCATGGCGCGGATCTGGGCGGTACTGCCGTCCAACAGCAGCCGGCCCTTGCCGATGAGCAGGATCCGGGAACAGAGGGCGTCCACGTCCTGCATGTCGTGGGTGGTGAGGATCACCGTGGTACCGCACAGCCTGTTCTGCTCCAGGATAAATTCCCGCACCTTCAGCTTGCTCACCGCGTCGAGGCCAATGGTGGGCTCGTCCAGAAACAGCACCTCCGGCGAGTGGAGCAGGGCCGCCGCGATCTCGCACCGCATCCGCTGGCCCAGGGAGAGCATACGGGCCGGTGTCTTCAACAGCTCCGACAGCTCCAGAAGCGCCGTGAGCCTGTCCAGATTCTCCCGGTATCTCGCCTCGGGCACCCGGTAGATATCCCGCAGAAGCTCCATGGAGTCGATGACCGGCACATCCCACCACAGCTGGCTCCGCTGTCCGAACACAACGCCCAGGCGGGAGACGTGCTTTTTCCTGTCCTCCCATGGGATGAGGCTGCCCACCCGACATTCCCCGCTGTCCGGCCGGAGGATGCCGGAGAGGATCTTGATGGTGGTGGACTTCCCCGCCCCGTTAGGGCCGATGTAGCCCACGATCTGCCCGTCGGGGATGGTGAAGGTCATGTCCCGGAGGGCCGGGATCTGGGTGTACTCCCGGGAGAAGAGGCTCTTTACCGCGTTTGAAAGTCCGGCCTCCCGCCGCCGGACCCGGTATGTCTTGTTGATCCCTCGCATTTCTATCACAGATATCGCTCCTTTTCTGAAATGGCCCCGGGCCGGTCAGGTCAGAGGAAGGCATTGGGGACCTTCATAGCCTTAAGGGCACCGGGTAATATTTCATCAGGAACCGCGCGGGCGGCAACGTCCCTCTCCCGCGCGCGAAGAAATACCCTCTTCCCACCCTAAAAAAGTGAAAAGGAAGTTTATTTTATTCCATTTTCCATCCTTTTGTCAAGGATTTTTTGAAAAAAACATTCCGGGAGCCTTGCGGATCCCGGAAGCTTTAAAAGACGATATTCACGCGGTGGGGGCGCTCGTAAATCGTGGATAAGGGGGTCTGGTAATAGCGGCTCAACAGCTCCGCCGGCGCGGGGGCGGTGCACAGGACGCTGACCGGCACCGTCACCCGCTGGCCCTCGTAGAAGGGCGTGGGGTTCTCCCGCAGAAGGGCGGCCTTGGGCACGCCGAATTTCTCCGAAACAGACTGGACGCTCTCGCCGCGCAGCACCGTGTAGGTGTGCATATTCATCTGCTCCAATGGTTTTGGCGTCTCATGCGCCTGCCCCATTGTATGCGCGTTATTTCCGCTTTGTCTCCCGGAGCACCCCGGTAAGCCAGGGCAGGCGCCGCCGGAGCGGGGCGAAGGAGGGCAGCCGCCACTCCCAGTTGGGGCTTCCCACGGTGCCGGGGGTGTTGAGCCGCGCCCTGTCGTCGTACCCCAGCAGGTCGCTGAGGGGCGCGATGGCGATGGCGGCGGGGCTTTGCAGGATGTAGCGGACGAACTTTTTGGAAACGGGCGTGTGGGGCGTGCCGCAGGCGGAGAGGATGTTCAGCACCCGCTTCCGATCAAATTTGGACTGGCTCTTGTACCAGCCGGTGACGGTCTGGTTGTCGTGGGTGCCGGTATAGACCAGCTGGTTTGGCAGGATAGGCACGCCGTCCAGAAGGGTGAACTCCACCACGTTCATGCCCATCAGGCCGTAATGATCCCGAAGCTTCAGCACCTCGGGGCGCAAATCGCCCAGATCCTCCGCCACGATGTTGATCTTGGGGAGCTTACGGAACACCTCGTCGAAAAGCTCATAGCCGGGGGCCTCGATCCACTCCCCCTCCCGGGCCGTGGGGCAGGAGGCGGGGATCTTCCAGTAGGTGTCAAAAGCGCGGAAGTGGTCGATGCGCAGGATATCGTAGAGGATAGAGGAGTAGCGCAGGCGTTCGATCCAGAAGCGGTAACCGGTCTTTTTCATGTACGCCCAGTCATAGATAGGGTTGCCCCAGCGCTGGCCGTCGGCGTTGAAATAGTCCGGCGGCACGCCGGCGATGAAGGACGGCTCCCCGTCGCCGTTGATGAGGAATTCCTCTCTGGCGCCCCAGACGTCCAGGGAATCCAGCCCCACATAGAAGGGGATGTCTCCCATGATCTGCACGCCCTTTTTGCCGGCGTACTTTTTCAGGGCCATCCACTGCTTGTAGAACATATACTGGGCGAACATCCGGTAGCCGATCTCGTCCTCCAGATGGGAGATGTCGTATTTCCGATCCAGGATCCAGTTCTGCTGCTCCTTCGGCCACTCCACCCAGGCCCGCAGCCCGTTCTGGGTCTTCAGGGCCACGAAAACGGCGTAGGGGTAGACCCAGTCGTATTTCAGGAATTTTTTGTACGCCGCGTCGGGCTTGAACTTCTTGTAGGCGCGCCGCAGCCAGGGCTCCTTATAGTCCCTGGCCCCGGCGTAGTCGATCCTGTCCGGCTCGGCGGGGGCAAAGGGGGCGGGCAGCTCGTCCAGGAGGCCCTCCTTTTTCAGGATTGCCAGGTCTATGTAGCTCTCGTCCCCGGCGAAGGAGCTGAGGGGCTGATAGGGCGAATTGCCGTAGCCCAGGGGGTTGAGAGGCAATATCTGCCAGATACGCACGCCGGCCCCCGCCAGCATATCCACAAAGGCGTAGGCCTCCTTGCCGAAGCTGCCTATGCCGTATTTGCCCGGCAGGGACGCCACCGGCATCAAAATACCGCTTTTTCTCACGATCGAATCCTCCTCAAATTAGATCTGTCTTACGCTCTCCCCGGGCGTAAAGCGGAAGGGCACCAGCTCATGGGACGCGCCCGCTCCGCCATGAATGGCGTCCAGCAGGAGCTCCACGCTCCGGTCGGCGATCCCCTCGCTGTCCTGGCGCACCGTACACAGCTTGGGCGTCAGATACGCGCCCAGCTCCACCCCGTCGAAGCCCACCACGGACACGTCCTCGGGAACCCGCAGGCCCCTGTCGCGGATGGCGCGGATGGCGCCGATGGCCATCACGTCCGCGGCGGCGAACACGGCGGTCAGATCCGGCATCGCGTCCAGCAGGCGGCACATGGCCTCGTAGCTGTCGGCCAGGGAGAAGCGGGAGGTCACCAGCTGACGGCGGGCGTCAAAGGGGACGCCCCGGCGCTCCAGGGTATTGAGGCACCCGCGGCACCGCAGTCCCACCGGGTTGCTCTCGTCCCCCGTCCAGCCGCTCAGAATCGCGATCCGCGTGTGTCCCAGATCCAGCAGATGCTCGATGACGCACTCGGCTGCGTATACGTCGTCGGTGCAGACGCTGGAGAGGGAGTCGAAGCCCAGCCCCCGGGCGGAGGCCGTCATCAGCACGCCGGGGACGGGGATGGCGGAGAAGCCCCGGCGGAAATTTTCGATGCCGCCGCCTAGAAAGAGCAGGCCCAGAGGGTGCGTCTCGGCACAGATCCTGGCGGCCTCCTCCACCTCGTCGGCGGACTCGTCCAGATAATTGATAAGGCAGGCCCAGCCCGTATCCAGAAGCCGGCTCTGCACCCGCTGGAGGATGGAGGGAAAGAGCATGTTGTTGGTTCCCTTCACCACCACGGCGATGCCGGAGCTGGTCTGCTGCTTCAACCGTTTGGCGTTGGAATTGAGGCGGAAGCCTGTACGACGCACCACCTCCAGTATCTTCTCCCTGGCCTCCTCAGAGACATTCGGCTGATTGTTGAGTACGCGGGAAACCGTGGTCACGCCGTAGCCCGACTCACGGGCAATGTCCTTGATGGTCATGGTTCAATTCACCTGATCCTCTCGTTCCCGCCTCCGGGGAGGCGGGGCTTGCTGATATTCCTGGCTATTATTCAGAAATTTTTCCCGCACGTTCCTCTTGTCAGAAAAGCCCGTCAGGGCTTTTTCGACGACCTGGCGGCGGCTACCTGGCCGCGTTGAGGGCCCAACCGTCCACAATGGCGATCCGCACGCTCTCCCAAGTCTCCGGGGAGGGGGCGGCGGCATACTGTCCCAGGGCGGCGGCCACGGCGGCGCGGTATGCCTCCGGCCTGGGCTGGAGCCCGGAGGCCATATTCATCACCGTACAGCCCGAGGCGGCCAAACTCTCCGCATCCCGGAGAAAGCCGTTGGCGGAGGGCGCGGCGTTTTTAAAGGGCATGACGCCCCAGATCCTCACCAAAAGCGCGCTGGCCTGGGGATCCGTGACGCACCAGTACAAAAAGTCCAGCGCCGCCTGCCTCTCCGCGTCGGATACCGTGCCGTTGACGGCCAGACGCGCGTCACAGCCGCAGACGAGGCCCGCCTTTTCCTCCCCGCCGATACCGCAGTAGTAGGGGATCATAGCCGCCTCCGGCACGGAGCCGGCGACAGCCGTGTATTCCCCGGAATCGCCCAAGTAGAAGACCGCCTTGCCGGCGTTGAACTCCGCCCGGGCGTCGTGTCCCCCAGCGGCCAGCTCCGCGGGTCGGACGGAAGCGTTGTTGACGATCAGATCAAAGAGCTGATGATAATTCTCCACATAGCCGCCGGAAATGGTGGCCGGCGTTGTCTCCCATCTCGTCCTGGCGGCCACCTGCTCGTACCAGTATTCCACATTGAGCATCTGCGCCGTAAAGCGGTCGGCGGAGCCGGCGGTCAGGTCGATGGGGGCGAAGGCGTCGAAGCCCAACTCCGCCGCCCGGGCGTGGATGTCCTCCACCGCCTTTTTCAGGGGCATGAACCCCCGGATATCTGCGAGGGCGTATCCCGCCCGCTCCAGAAGGGCCGTATTGACGATGATGCCGCAGCAGGTATAGCCGCATCCCAGGGCCACAAGCCTGCCGTTCCCGTCCCGCAGGTTGAATTCGCCGGTGGTCATCTCCCCCGCCACGGCGGTGCCGGTCAGATCCAAGGCATATTCGGCAAAATTGTCCGCCGCCACCCGGTCGTTCATGGCAAAGAGTGTGGGCGGGCTTTCCTTTTTCAGCTCGCTTTTCAGCATGGACTCGTACGTCCCCTCCGAGGCGGCCACCACCTTCACCTGGACGCCTGTCTCCCGCTCATAGAGGGCCGCCAGCTCCTGCAGCGTCCCGTCATGCTCCGGCATGGAGTTGAGCCAGTAGACGCCGGCCCGCTTCTTCCCGGAACAGCCGGCGAGAAGCGTCAGCGTAAGGAGCGCGCACAGCAAAAGCGTCAGTCCCTTCTTCATGTCTTTCCTCCTCCGGCGCGACGCTTGAAAACGTTTCCAGAACCTATACCGTTATAATACCCTATCCTTCTCCTTATGACAAGTCGTTTTTTCATAGAATCGTCAATTTTGTGATTTTAGTCAAAAGCTCCCATCCCAAATTGTGCAATTCCACCACATCCTGTACCTGTTTTCCCCCCAGGGTACAAATCATAACCCCCGGTTGAACCGCAATGTCACAAACATACGCACTCCACATGGGGACATTCAATGGGAGAAAACGCCCACGAACAGACCGCAACTGAAAAAAAGGCACAAGGACCAGGCAGACGGGGTCTGCCAAAAAGGACTATTCAAAAAGAAAAATTATGCTATCCTGTAGGTGAAGCTCACAACAGATTTAGACGTTGGATCGCGCGGCGCTGC
>CANQBA010000085.1 GCA_947589545.1 uncultured Oscillospiraceae bacterium
CCCGTGCCCACCACCCCGACCCCGTCCAATCCTGACACGCCCGATAAACCCGACAAGCCCGACGAGCCCGACACCGACCCGGTCGACGCGTTCGTGGACGTGCCCGCCGGCGCGTGGTACCGCGACGCGCTCAATTACGTGCTCGAGAACACCGACGGCGTTATCAACGGCACCGACGCGACGCATTTCTCCCCCAACGAGAAGCTGACCAGGGCCGCGTTCGCCAAGATCCTCTGGGCTATCGAGGGCAGTAAGCCCACCACCGCAGAGAATCCCTTCACCGACGTGAAGTCCGGCGACTGGTTCTACGACGCGGTGATCTGGGCCAACGCCCAGGGCATCATGCTGGGCAAGGGCGAGAACCTTTGCGCCCCCAACGACAACATCACCCGCGAGGAAATGGCCCTGATGATCCAGCGCTGGAAGGCCGGCAAGGCCGCCGGAGAGGTAACCTTCCCCGACGCGAAGGATGTCCACGACTGGGCCGCCGACGCGGTAGCCTGGGCCGCCGAACAGAGCTATATCAAGGGCAAGGACGACGGCAGATTCGCGCCGCTGGACTCCCTGACCCGGGCCGAAATGATCACGGTCGTGGCCCGCACCCTGGGCTTCGAGGGCTGAGAAAGCGAAAAAACCCGAGCATACAACGCAAATAAGGGAGCTCCCCCGGCGGGGGAGCTCCCTTACTGTAGTATAAGGCAAAAAACGCGGAAAAATTGTTTGAAAAGGTGTACTTTTCCAAAGTCCCATACAGGGTTTGAAATCAGCTTTAGTATATACCACTTTCCATGCTTTTGCAAGAAAAAAATACAACTTTTTTCTTTGAATTTTCAGTTTGAAAAAGTACACATTTTCAAACGGGAGGTAATCAAATGAAAGGACATATAACCAAGCTTCTGGCAGTTCTGCTGGCGCTGGTCATGGTCGCGGCGCTTGTGCCGGGAACGGCTTTGGCGGAGGAGGAGACGGACACCTGGGACGGCAAGACTGCCGACACCAAGTGGTACGATGAACATACCGGTGAGGACACGTTCACCATTAAAACCGCCGAGGAGCTGGCCGGACTGGCGACGCTGGTCAATAACGGCAACGGCTTCCACGGCAAGACCATAAACCTCGACATAAACATTGCCCTTGACAATAAGGAATGGACGCCGATTGGGGATCCGAATCCGAGCATTAACAATACGTTCCGGGGCACCTTTAACGGTCAAGATCATACCATCAGCAACCTTACTATTATTTCTCACAGCAACCCCGGTTTGGGTCTTTTCGGAGATTTAAGCGCGAAAAAGGTGAGTAATAGTAGGCAAGATGCCGGTACTGTTCAGAATCTGACTATCTGCAATGCGACAATCACCGGTCAAGGATTTATCGGTGCTTTTGTCGGCGGCGGAAACGGTATCAGCCCTTATTACGGAAACAGTGGCAACATAAAGAACTGCCATCTGACGGGCAAGGTTCAGCTCTCCGCAAGTTCAGGTTATATTGGCGGGATCGTCGGCAAGTTAGCAGGCGACAATGACTTCTCCTATGACATTAACGGCTGCACTGTGGATGCAAGCGAGGGTAGCTTCATTAACGGAAACAGCGGCTCATACGTCGGCGGGATTGTGGGATACCGCAACATGATCAACAGACAACACCAAAATACTACAGATTGCCATGTGTCCGGCGTCACCATTTCTGGCGGTAGTTGTGTGGGCGGCATCTCCGGCAATATCGAAAAGTATAATACAATCAAAGACTGCTCCGTGGATAATATTACTGTGAAATCCACGAAAAACGACGGCACCGTCGGTTTGATTGCCGGTCAGATTTGTAAAACCTCTGCTGCTGCTGATACTACTACGCTCCCGAAGATGATTAACTGCTCGGCAGACGCTGCTTCGACTGTCACCGTCGCGGACGATGTGCTCGAGGACCCGCCCCTGGTGGGTCAGAACGGCAAGCCCGTCCTTGTCGGCACAAACGTCGAGCTTGATGGTGACGGCAAGATCACGAAGGGCGCCATCGAACTCGTGGGGGATTCCTCCGGCAAGATCAAAGTGGAAGACCTGTTTGCCGATGAAGTGCAGCATAGCACTGACGGAAGCGGCAAATACTTTGTCGGAACGCAGTATAAAGTGACATACGACAAGGGCGGCGAGTCTGGCGCAACAAATATGCCCGGTGCAGGCACCGCCTTGGAAGGTTCTCCATATACAGTTTCCGCACAGGTGCCGAAAACAGGCTACTATTACTTTGGGGGCTGGAAGTCCAGCGCCGATAATCAGATCTATATGTCCGGCGAGAGCATTGAGAGCATTACAGGCGAGATTACGCTGACTGCTCAATGGATAGACCAGGACGATTTTAGTGACTTGGCTAATCCTACCTGGAAAATCGAGCCTGAACATTATCAGAGCAGCACAACGGAAATCACGCTGACGTGTACTTTCACTAACAATACCGGCGAAACGTTCATAGATGACCGCGATGACGGAATGCATCTCGCAATACAAACCTTTGGGTCGACAAAAAATGACGGTCTGGACTGCGAGTGCGAGATCATTTCTCAGCCGAAGTCGGTTTCTCCGCGCGAAACTGTGGAGATCGTTTCAAAACTGACCTTCCAGAACGGTTTGGCAGACTTTTGGGACGAAATCAACTATGAGTTACATGTCAGTTGGTGGTGCAAGACCAAAGGTACCACTCATTCGTCTAATTTTTATACTACCATCACCCGCGCTCCCGATTCGGTAGTCACCGTGAGCTTCGACGACGGTGTGGATGGCGAGACCGGTGAGGTTACCGGTATGCCCGATGCCTTCAAGGTGGAGAAGGGCGGCAGCGCCAAGCTGCCGGAAGATACCCCCTCCCGCGAGGGTTATACCTTCACCGGCTGGTCGGACGGGAATGGGAACACGTATCGCGAGGGAAATACGATCGAGAGCGTTTCCGGCGATATGACGCTGACCGCCCAGTGGAAAGAGGTTCCCGAGGGGATCGATAAGGTCGAGTCTCTCATTTCCGAACCGGAGGTTACCTTCCCCGAGGGCAGCACCGTTAAGCCGGAGGATCAAAAGGCCCTGACTGAAGCGGCGCAGAGCACCGCCATCGACCAGCAGCACATGAACGAGCTGGCGAACAAGGCGTTGGCGGATCCCAACAATGAGCTTCCCGCCAGCACTGAAGAGGCGAAGAATGCGCTTGAGTACGGCGAAGTTCAGGTGACCGATCTCGAAAATATTACGGTGGTCGTTCAGACCTACATAGAGGTCAAGGTTGATAATTACACACCCGCAGCCGAAGGGAAGACCGCCGCTCTGACCTATGACATCACACCCAAGTACCGCGTGGTAGCTACTACGGCGGATGATCCGAGTGAAATTCATCTTGAGGGGGCGCATAAAAACGCCGTTGTGCTCGGTGACGAGCACGAGCTCCCGGTCAACGAGCCCGTCACCCTGACCCTGGGCCTGCCCGAGAACTTTGTCGACGAAACCACCTCCATAGTCTACATCCAGCACAAAGACGTATACGAGTACGAGGGGATAGTGTCGGCGGATAAAAAGACCGTCACCTTCACCAACCCCCACGGCTTCAGCACGTTCGCCATCAGCCTGACCCGTCAGGCGGCGGCGGAGATCGGCGGAACCTCCTACATGACCCTCCAGGACGCCGTGAACGCGGTGAAGGACGGCGAGGAGATCACGGTTCTGACCGGCAATCCCCTGACCGCCACGGCCCCGGCGAAGAACGTCACCTTCACGGTGGAGAACGGCGACAATGTCACCATCCAGGATAACGGCAATTACCACGTCTCCAGGAGCGGCAATACCTACACCGTGACCTACGTTGCGCCTCCCGTGCCCACCACCCCGACCCCGTCCAATCCCGACAAGCCCGACGAGCCCGACACCGACCCGGTCGACGTGTTCGTAGACGTGCCTGCCGGCGTGTGGTACCGCGACGCGCTCAATTACGTGCTCGAGAACACCGACGGCGTCATCAACGGCACCGACGTGACGCATTTCTCCCCCAACGAGAAGCTGACCAGGGCCGCGTTCGCCAAGATCCTCTGGGCCATCGAGGGCAGCAAGCCCACCACCGCCGACAATCCCTTCACCGACGTGAAGTCCGGCGACTGGTTCTACGACGCGGTGATCTGGGCCAACGCTCAGGGCATTATGCTGGGCAAGGGCGAGAACTTGTGCGCCCCCAACGACAACATCACCCGCGAGGAAATGGCCCTGATGATCCAGCGCTGGAAGGCCGGCAAGGCCGCCGGAGAGGTCGCCTTCCCCGACGCGAAGGATGTCCACGACTGGGCCGCCGATGCGGTAGCCTGGGCCGCCGAACAGAGCTATATCAAGGGCAAGGACGACGGCAGATTCGCCCCGCTGGATCCCCTGACCCGGGCCGAAATGATCACGGTCGTGGCCCGCACCCTGGGCTTCGAGGGCTGAGAAAGCAAAGAACCGAATAGACAATAAAAAAGGATCTCCCCGGCGGGGAGATCCATTTTTGTGGCGTTGTATCAGGAATGTCAGCTCAGTTTTTTTCCAGGTAGGATTCCACCAGCTCCTGCAGAAGCTCATCCCGGTCGATGCGGCAGATGAGGGAGCGGGCGTTGTTGTAATTGGTGATATAGGTGGGATCCTCGGACAGGATATACCCCACGATCTGATTGATGGGGTTGTAGCCCTTGAGCTTGAGCGAATCGTATACCGAGGATAAAACCTCCCGCGTACCTAATTTCTTGTCTGCAACGCTGAACTTCCTGGTGAATTCAAGATCATCCATGTCCATGGTCCCTCCTTGTCCTTATGATTTGCCGTTGGTCTTGAATATATCAATTATATCAAAAAAATCTGCCTTGTAAAGTTAAAAAACGACAAAAAAAATTACAGTTCTGTAATTTTTCCCCTCCTCCCTCCTTATACGGGCCGGCCGTCCCGGATGCGAAAGACGATGTACTCCGCCTCCCCGATCTTCACCGCCGAGCCCAGGCGGAACGCCTCGATCATGGGGAAGGGGGCCGAGGGCGTCCAGGGGAAGGCCAGCAGCGTCCCCTCCCCGTCGGGCTTTGTCAGCGCCCCCCGGATCCGCCCGGCGGAGGCGGCCAGAACGGGATCGGTGAAATACCGGGCCGGGTCGTCCTCCGGCCGCCAGCCGTCAACCACCGCCGGCCCCGTTTTCTCGCTCTCCGGCGACTCCGGTTCCGGCGCAGCGGACGGCTCCGGTTCAGAAATCGGCTCACATGCGGGCGGCTCCGGCGGGGGATCGGCGGTAGCTGCGTCCGGCGGGGGCGTGGGCTCCGGCGGCTGGGCCAGGGCGGAGAGCTCCTCTTCCGCCGGGACGAGCACCGCCCGCCACGTCCCCTCAAGGGGGAAGTCCCCCAACTCCAGGCGCGTCATGGTTCTGGAAAGCCGGAGTCCCCCGGCGTGCTGGAGGGGGATCCCCAGGGAGAGGGTCCGGCCGGGGGCCACCAGCGCCAGCCGCGACACGCCGGGATCCCGGTCGGATATATAGGTGAACACCGTCCTGGGCCCCTTTTCGGCGACGGTCAGGCTCCCGGCGGGGAGCCCGTCTTTTGTGAACACCTCATAAGACATGCTCTGTCCTCCCAAATAGCGTTTTTGGGTATAAAAAACCCGGGCGTAAAAGCATACGCCCGGGAAGACGGAATTATACTAATATCTATTTAAAAGGAGAAACCGAGTTGTCCCGTGTGATAGGGAAAGAAAGTGAACCGAGGGGCAAGGCGGTATGGCAAGCTGAAAAGATGTAGTTGGGACTTCAACTGCGTCTTTTCGTTTTTTTTCGTATCTGTGAGGAATTTGAACGGTATTTCTGGACATCAATTCTATGCGGCGATGCTCATTGAGGAAAACGCGATATGCTTTAGCACAATGCAGAATGAAATAAAACCGGAATAGGCGTTGCTCTCCGGGAGAACGCTCAAGATAGATGAACAGCGTATCTTGACTAATTTTTCCGCTCTGTCCATTGGAAATCAACTAAATGGTAAAGCGATTCTCCCTTTTGACGATTATATTTTTCTCGACTTTTCCGCTTCTCTGCGGTATTGTGTATTGCCAAAGGGAGGAATAGGAATGGAAAACATCATAAGTGAACTCTACTACGGTAACATCCGCCCTGTCGAACAGATGGGCAAGTTGCCCCCGGAGGTAAAGGCTATTTTGAAGCGGCTTCACGAAAGCGAGGATAAGCTTGAGGAAAGCCTGAATGAGCAGGCGAAAGCCCTGCTCCATGCCATTCAGGATGACCGGCTTGAGGCTACCTGTATCATTCAGGAAAAACGCTTCTGTGAAGCCTTCACGTTGGGTGCAAGATTGATGGCTGAGATGCTCATGGGCAGTTTACCCATATCATAAAGACTACGCAAGGGCATCATGCGGTTGCCACATGACAGAGTCAGCGCCAGTAATGCGGAAATATAGTTGGCGGCAGGGATACATTTGCCTGCCGCTGGTTTTTGTAGAACGATAGCTTTGCTGGCCAAATTACCGAAGTCGGAATTATAAGATATGATCCAAAACCGCTTGAATAGTCCGGCTTCTGGGGATATACGGCAAATTACCGGGACCTTCTGGAAATATCCAAACCCGTTCCAACCGCGTCCATTTTGTGTGACCGACATTGGTGAAAAACCTCAAGAGAAAGATCGTTGTCTTTTTAACTTGACAAGTCGATGGATATGTGGTAGCATAAAGATTGCGGTTAGTTATAGCTAACCACAATAATCGCAGTTTTCTTACCCCAAGAGGTAACTCTTGGGGTGGATTTAAGTCACGTGGTTAGCTGTGACTAATTGCAGGTAAAAAATAAAGTCGCAAAGGGTGTCCAGGATGCAGGCGGTGAAACAGAGCAGTTTGGCCCTGGAGACTTTTCGGTCGGTCAGCTCACTTCCTTCGGCGCCGTGGCTGGCTTCATTGAAAATCGCGGACGGAAGTTCATCTGCTGCAGGGAATTCCCATTGAAAAGCTGGCTGTGCCGACATGAGAGGTGATAGGATGATGGAATTACGAGCGTCTGGAGAGGACTATCTGGAGGCGGTTCTGATCATGGGCCATCGCATCGGACAGGTGCGGGCTATCGACGTGGCCCAGTACCTTGGTTATGCTAAGACCAGCGTCAGCCATGGGCTGCGGCTCCTGCGCGAAGGCGGCTTTCTGACCAGGGATCAGGACGGCTTCCTGTACCTGACAGACATTGGCCGGGAAACGGCGGAGAAAATTTACGCGAAGCACCGCTTCTTTACCCAGTGGCTCATCAAGGCGGGTGTTTCACCAGACACCGCCGAAAAAGATGCCTGCCGTATGGAACACGCCGTCAGTGAGGAGAGTTTTCGCAAGCTGATGGAGGCGCTGGAACATATTCAGCCGCCGCCTAATTACGATGCACCCGAAAATTCTGAAAAAAAGTGTGAAAGTGCGAACGGTTCGTCTTGACTCCCCGGGGGTTTGCCCGATATAATTTTCACATTCCCAACAGGCTTCTGTTCCTATGCACAGTCAGTACCGGCAAAAAGCGGCGGTTTTCCGCCAGATGGAGGTGGTTCCGATGAAACAGCACCGCTTCTGGGCATGGTGCGCCGTCTTTTGCATGGTCATGGTGATGCTCACGGGATACAAGCCTAAGTGAAAGATAGAAAACAAGGAGGAACGATTATGGATTGTGAAAAGTGTTGCAAAAACCTGGCTGTCTTTGTGGGCGGGGTCCTGTTCGGCTCCGCCGGGCTGAAGTTGCTGTCCAGCCGGGACGCGAAGAAAGCCTACACCCACGCCACTGCCGCTGCCCTGCGGATGAAGGAGTCGGTCATGGAGACCGTGACCACGGTACAGGAAAACGCCGCCGATATTCTGGCCTCGGCCAAGGACCTCAACGCCCGGCGGGCGGAACAGGAGGCCGAGGACGCCACTGAACCGGCGGAGGAAACCTGATACATACTTAGGGACAGGGGGCCGCGGCTCCCTGTCTTTCGTCTCTGGAGGTTCCCATGAACATTATTATCAAACACCGAAGCCGGGGCCGCATCCGGGTCCAGCTGGACCAGCCCCGTATGTCCCTGGAGCAGGCGGACCTGCTGGAGTGCTATCTCCAAAAGCTCCCCCAAGTCACCCGCGCCGCCGTCCATGAGCGGACCCGCTGCGCCATTGTGGAATATCAAGGATCACAGGCGGAGATTCTTCTGGCCCTCCGCAGCTTTTCCTATCAAATGGAGGGTCTGTGCCCTCCGGTCAGCAGCAGCCGGACGCTGAACCGGACCTATGAGGAAAAGCTGGTGGGCGTGGTCGCGGCCAAGGCCGCGGTCTCCCTCTTTTTTCCTGCGCCCCTTCGGGCCGCCTATACTGTCTGGAAGTCCCTCCCCCATCTGTTCCGGGGTGTGCGCTGTCTTCTGCGGGGGCAGTTGTATGTGGAGGTGCTGGACGCCCTCTCCATCGGGATCTCCCTGGTGCGGGGCGACTTCTCCACCGCTTCCTCGGTTCGGTTCCTCCTGGGTCTGGGCGAACTGTTAGATGAGTGGACCCATAAAAAAGCCGTCAGAGATCTGGCCCAGAGTATGTCGCTGAATATTGACCGGGTCTGGCTGAAAACATCCCAGGGAGACGTACTCACACCTCTGCCTGAAATCCAGCCCGGCGACCTGGTGCGGGTCCGGCTGGGCGGCCTGATTCCCTTAGACGGTGTGATTGACGAGGGGGAGGTCATGGTCAACCAGGCGTCCCTCACCGGGGAATCCATTCCGGTCCCCAAACGGGCGGGCATGACGGTCTATGCCGGAACCGTGGTGGAGGAGGGCGAGTGCCTCATCCGGGCTGTCAGCCAGTCAGGTGGTAGCCGCTACGACAAGATCGTGGCCATGATCGAGCAGTCGGAATCTCTGAAATCCACGGCGGAGCGCCGCGCGGCGAACTTGGCGGACAAGCTGGTTCCTTACACCCTGGTGGGCAGCCTGATGACCTATCTGCTGACCCGGACGGTCTCCCGCGCCCTGGCCGTCCTCATGGTGGACTTCTCCTGCGCCTTGAAGCTGGCCATGCCCCTGTCCGTCCTCTCGGCCATGCGGGAGGCCGGCGGGTTCCATGTGACGGTAAAAGGCGGCAAGTATCTAGAGGCCGTGGCCCGTGCGGATACGGTGGTCTTTGACAAGACCGGCACCCTGACTCACGCCTGCCCGGTGGTGGCGGAGGTCGTTCCCTTCAACGGGCGGGATGGGGCGGAGATGCTCCGGCTGGCCGCCTGTCTGGAGGAACACTTCCCTCACTCCATGGCCAACGCTGTGGTCCAGGCCGCTCGGGAGCAAGGGCTCTCCCACGAGGAGATGCACTCCAAAGTGGAGTACATCGTGGCCCACGGCATCGTCAGCGAGGTGAACGGCCAACGGGTGGTCATCGGCAGCGCCCATTTCGTCTTTGAGGACGAGGGCTGTGCCATCCCGGAGGGAGAGCGGGCGCGCTATGACGCCCTGCCCGACCAGTACTCCCACCTGTACCTGGCCATTGGTGGCGTACTGTCCGCCGTGGTCTGCATCTCCGACCCCCTGCGGCCGGAGGCACGCGCTGTGATCCGGCGGCTGAAGGAGCTGGGCATCCGGAGGGCCGTCATGCTTACCGGGGACAGCGAGCGCACCGCCGCCGCCATCGCCGCTCAAGTGGGCGTGGACGAGTACCGCGCGGAGATCCTGCCGGAGGACAAGGCCCATTTCGTAGAGGCGGAGCGGGCAAAAGGCCATACCGTCATCATGATTGGGGACGGCATCAACGATTCCCCAGCGCTGTCCAAGGCCAATGTGGGTATTGCCATCAGCGACGGCGCGGCTATCGCCCGGGAGGTGGCGGACATCACCATCGCCGCAGACGATCTGTCGGAGCTTACCAGCCTGCGGTGCCTTGCCAGCAGTCTGGCCGGGCGTATCCGTTTCAATTACCGATTCGTGATCGGGTTCAACGGTTCCCTCATCGCGCTCGGGGCCCTGGGTGTACTGCCCCCGGCCTCCTCCGCCATGCTGCACAATCTCTCCACCCTGGGCGTGAGCCTGCGGAGTATGACAAATTTACTGGAAACAGAATGAACCGGTAATATGAGCCGTCCCCAAGAGCTGAGGCTTGCGGGGACGGCTTTTTCATTGGCCGGTGCATCAGGGCAAATGTAAGGTCAACTTTCTGAAAATGACCTTGACAGGAGGAGTTAGCGATGGTAAACTAAAACCGATTTTGATGTTAGCCATAACTAACTGCATAGAAAGAGAGGCGAGAAAATGATTCCGCTGACAATGGCAAAGGCCGGAGAAACCGTCAAGATTCGCAAAATCTCCGGCAAGGACGAGGTGCGTCAGCATCTGGCGGAACTGGGATTTGTAGTCAACGAAGATGTGGCGGTCATCAGTGAGATTGGCGGTAACTTGATCGTACAAGTGAAGGGCAGCCGTATCGCGCTAGACAAAACGATGGCAAACCGCATCATGATATAAAATGCTGACAGAGCCGCCCACGGAGCGGATCTGTTTAAGCCCAGAGGTTAGTCATTGCTAATCCATAGCAAAGATTATGAAAAAAGGAGAGCAGGACCATGAAAACAAATGCGGAACGGGCGAAGGAACAGTTGACTTTGACGCCGGAGGTTGGGTTTACATTGGAGAGAGACGGCTTCATCGGTGCGCTGTATCAGCCGGAGCGGGACGAATACCCAGGGAAAGCCGTCATCATGTTCGGCGGCAGCGATGGGATATACAATCTCACAAAGCTGGTTGCAGAGCAGTATGTGAAGCGCGGGATGACTGTCCTTGCGCTGGCCTATTGGAATGAACCCGGTCTGCCGGATGGCTTTGAAAAAGTCCCGGTGGAGTCGGTGGAAAAAGCCGTTCTGTGGCTGCGCGGGCAGGGCTTTGAGAAAGTTGGCTTGTGGGGGATCTCCATGGGCGCGGAGTTGGCGATGCTGGCCGGGAGCCTGATGCCGGAGCTGATCTCCTGCGTGACGGCGGTGTGCCCGACAAACATCTGCGGGCAGGGCTTCGTGAAGAAAAAGAGCATACAGACGCTGGAGTGTTCTGCCTTTAGCTGGCGGGGCAAGGAACTACCCTGGGCAAGGCTGAAGTTCTCCAAGGCCGCTATTCTCCGGGACAGCCTGCGGGAACGGAGCGTCTGCCTGCGCTCCTGCTATGAGGATGCGGTACGGAACGCGCCGGA
>CANQBA010000086.1 GCA_947589545.1 uncultured Oscillospiraceae bacterium
TTGCCTGCTGGTTTTTCCGGAGTGAACTCAGCAGATAACACTTATAAAATCTCTGCTAATCTTATTATACGAGGAGGTATTGAAATGGCAAACAACAACCTCACCGTCATCGACGGTGAAACCCTGGCGGACATGAGACTGCCACCGGCGCAGTACTGCGTGAAGTCTCTGCTCCACCAGGGAGTAACGATCCTGGGCGGCGCGCCGAAGATCGGCAAGTCCTGGCTGGTGCTGGACCTGTGCGTCCGGGTGGCGAAGGGAGAGAGCGTGTTCGGATTGGAGGTAAGGCGCGGTACTACACTCTACCTCTGCCTGGAGGACACCCTGCGGAGGATACAGCACCGGCTGGTCAGTCTCACCGACAAGGCGCCGCCCAACATGTTCTTCTCCACCGAGGCTCGTACACTGACCGACGGGCTCTGCGACCAGATACGGGACTTTGTGCGAGCTCACCCCGACACGGTCCTGGTGGCCGTGGACACGTTCCAGGTCATCCGCAGCATGTCGCCTGACGTGAGCTACGCCACGGACTACCAGGACGTGCGGGAGCTGAAGACGCTGGCGGATGAGCTGGGCATCTCCATTCTGCTGGTCCACCATCTGCGTAAGCAGGGAGCCGCCGACCCGCTGAACAAGCTCTCCGGCACCACGGGTATCGCCGGAGCGGTGGACGCCGTGCTGGTGCTGGAGAAAAGCGACCGATGCCAATCCGGGGCGGCGCTCATTTGCACTGGGAGGGACATCGAGTACCGGGAGCTGGAGCTGCGGTTCGAGAGTGTGGAGTGTTCCTGGGAGCTGGTCTCGGACAGCGCGGAGGATCCGGCGATGCTCCTGCCGCCGGAGCTTGGGGATCTGGTGGAGTTCATGAGGACCGAGGGGCACTTCTCCGGGAGCAACACGGAGCTTGCGGAGCGGTACAACGCACACGTAGGGCGCGACCTCACCGCCAAGAAGCTCAAGCAGCTCATGAACAAGTGGCGCTACGAGCTGGAGGCGCAGGGCGTAGTGTTCGAGAGCCGCCGGAGCAACGGGCAACGGTTCGTGGAAGTCTCCCTCTCTGCGTTGGGGAGTGACGCAAGTGACTCAAGTGACGCAACATCCGGTGCCCTCATCACCTGCGTCCCTTGCGTCCCTTGCGACCCTGTCGCCGCACACGTCGCCGCAGGTGCGCCAGCAACACTGGGGGTGGCATCGTGACACCAGGTGCGCAAATACTCGCACCCCGCACGTCCGTTGACGTGCGGGGAAAGGAGGAGCAAACCGAGCGCCTGAGGGCGAATACCTGGAGCCCGAAGCAAAGCCGGTTCAGCGACGACGAAGAGGCAAGCATCGCGTTTGTCTGTACACCGGGCCCTGCCCGGCGCCCTGCCAAACACATGCCGGGCAGCAGCCCGCACCCACTATGACGGAGGTGTAAGATGAAAAAGGATACAACACTCAGCATCCGCATCTCCAAGCTTGAACTGGACGTCATCCGAGCCGAGGCGAAGAAGGCCCACCTCTCGCAGAGCAACTACGTCATCCAGTGCTGTCTCGGTCAGCAGGTGGTAGTCATGGACGGCCTCAAAGAAGTGCTCACGGAGCTGCGCAGGATAGGCAACAACGTCAACCAGCTCGCGGTGCTGTCCAACATGGGTAAGCTCAACGCGGTGAATCTCGACGGAGTACAGAAAGCACTCTCTGAGATAGGCCGCGCGCTCCGCGAGATGCAGGAAGGCAGGTGACGCCCTTGGCGATAGTCAACTTTGTCAACTACTCCAGCCGCTCAAAGAGCAGCCAGACCCGTGGGTGCATGAGGTCGGTGATGAAGTATGTGGCACAAGACACCAAGACACAGTGGCAGGGCCGTCAGCTCGTCACCGGGGTCAACTGTCAGGCCGCCTCGGCCTGCGACGACTTCCTCAACACCAAGCTCCTGTACCACAAGGACGGAGGCAGGATGTTCTACCACCTGATCCAGAGCTTCCCCAGCGGTGTGGAAGTGAATCCCGCGACTGCTCATGTTGCCGCGCTCAAGCTGGCGGAGCAGTTCAAGAATCACGAGGTGTTGGTCTGCACTCACACCGATCGCGACCACGTCCACTCACACCTCATCCTCAACAGCGTCACCTTCGAGACAGGCCGCAAGCTCCATGTGGACAGCGCCACGATTGACCGGCTGAAAATGGTCAACGACCAAATCTGCTCCGAGCTGGGCCTGCCGGTGTTCGAGCCGCCGCGGGAGCGAAAAGAGAAGCCTATGTCCTCCCGCGAGTATCGTTCGGCGGATAAAAGTCAAAGCTGGAAGTTCGCCCTCATGGCGACCATCGACCTGTGCATGGCCTATGCCGGGAGCCGCGAAGAGTTCATGGAGCTCATGAAAAGCGTGGGCTACCAGGTGAAGTGGACAGACGAGCGGAAGTACATCACCTATACGACGCCCGACGACCAGCGGTGCCGGGACAACAAGCTACATGAATCAAAATATTTGAAGGAGAACATGGAACATGAATTCGCAATCCGACAGGAGGCTCTCCAGCGAGGAACTCAAGGCCCTGAACAGGCCAAACCAAGTGGAGATGCTTTTGCTCCTCAGTGGTCTGCTCCAGCGTCAAGCACGAATAGAAGAGATGCTCACAACACTGATGACGACCAAGGAAGCGGAGAGAATACAAAACCAGATAACCAGCTTGAACAACCGCGTCACGTCTCTGACGGAACAGGTTGGGAATCTAAGCGAGAGCTTTTCTACGAGCACCGAAAACGCGGAGAGAGCTTCGAGGAAGTCCGTGCGCAGCTTAACGCATACCGCGAAAACCTCAATCATCCTGACGGCGATAGCGTCCTCACTCTCGACCCTGCTGCTGACGTTCTTATCTCGACTGCTGTGACCGTGGCCGCTCTCTCCGACACCGGCCCTGTCCGTGACGCCACGACTATGCGCCAGCACATTGACACCAAGGCGTACCGTGAGCGTCAGCGCAAGCGCATCGCCATGGGCCACAAGCCCGACGACCACGAGGACGAGAAGCCTGCATGGTCACAACAAATGTACTAAGGAGGAATTTTCATTGACAGATTTTGAAGAATACCAAGCCACCGGCATGCTCGGCAGCTACAAACCCAGCGACGTGAGTGAATGGCGCTACATGGGCGACAACAAGATGTTCCCAGGCTTCAAGCACACGGAGTATTCCGAGAGCGACAATGGCGAGTCCCAAATCTACCGCGAGATGTACATCGGCGGCAGGCTCTTCCGCATCCGCTCCGTCTTCGAGGCAGGAGCCAAGCGCACGCCCACGGACAGCCTCTTCCGTGTCATAGACAGCGATCTCAAAAAAGTTTGAAAAAAGTATAGACTTCGGGCAAGCCCTGCGGTATTGTTGTACTGCTGTACCGGCTTGCCCGGAAAGGAGGAAATATGGCAAGCCAAGAAAAATACACCATCCTCTATGGCCGCCTGAGCCAGGAGGATATGCAGAAGCGAAGCGGCAAGGAGGACGACTCCAACAGCATCCAGAATCAAAGACTATTGTTAGAGAAGTACGCCGCCGACAAAGGCTTCACCAACACAAAATTTATATACGACGACGGCTACACAGGTACAAACTTCAACCGCCCCGGCTGGCAGGAGGTCATGGAGCTCATAGAAGCGGAGCAGGTAAGTACGCTGATTGTCAAGGATATGTCCCGCCTTGGCAGGGAGTACCTGCAGGTTGGCCAGTACACCGAATTGGTCTTCCCCAGCTACGGCGTGCGGTTCATAGCGGTGAACGACGGTGTGGACAGCCTCGTGGAATCCTCCAACGACTTCACGCCGTTCAGGAATAACATCAACGAATTCTATTGCAAGGACTGCAGCAACAAGGGACGGGCCGTGGTCAAGATCAAAGCACAGACCGGAGCTCGTATCACCACCCGACCCCTCTACGGCTATATGAAAGACCCGGACGATCCCAAGCGGCACATCGTTCCCGACCCGGACACAGCGCCAGTAGTCAAGCGCATCTTCACCCTCTGCGCTGATGGCATGGGCCCAGCCAAGATAGCCCGACAGCTTGAAGCGGATCAAATTCCCACGCCGTCCTATTACTGCTATGAGAAGTACGGCGTGAAGCTCACCGGCCTCGACACCTCCCGCCCCTTCGCTTGGTCGGCGACTACGATCTCGCGGATTCTGGAAAACGAGACATACCTGGGCGTGACGGTCAACATGAAAACTACGACTGTCTCATATAAGAACAAGAAGCGAATCGACCGCCCGGAATCCGAGCAGTTCCGTTTCGAGGGAACTCATGAGCCGCTCATCGACAGGCAGACATGGGAGATCGTGCAGGACAACCGCAGGCACAAGCGGAGATACACAAAATTCACAGAGCCAAGCCTGTTCTCCGGCCTCGTCTACTGCAGGGATTGCGGGGCGGTGATGACGTACCACCGGACCCATGGGGAGAAGGAGGCCAAAGCCCGGTTCATATGCTCCAATTACCGCAAGAACAGCAAAACCACCTGCTCGGTCCACGGCATCCGGGAATCCGACCTCCAGGCCATCGTCCTGGATGACCTCCGCCGGATCACCCACTTCGCGAGGCAAAACGAGCGCAGGTTCGCGGAATACATCGGCATGAAGCGCACCAAAGAGGCCCAGAAAGAAATGCGGTCACTGGAAAAACAAATCTCCGCCATGACCAAGCGTCAAAGCGAGCTCATGTCCCTGTTCAAACGCCTCTACGAGGACAACGTCCTTGGCAGGATTCCCGATGAGCAGTACAGAATACTCTCCGACGAGTACATCTCGGAGCAGGAGAGCATCAAAACCGCCCTTCCAGATCTGATTGCCCGCTTACAAGAATTGAAAGACTCCACCACCAACTTCGACCGTTTTCTGGAGAACGCCCACAAGTACACGGAGATAAATGAGCTGACCCCGGAGCTTCTCCACACCTTCATCAAGCGCATCGAGGTCGGAGAACGGGCCAAGAAGTATTCCCGCAGTGCTCCGCAAGAGATCGTCATCCACTACCGTGACATAGGCATTCTCGATGACATGCCCCAGGAGCTGGAGGACATCCTCATACAAGTCGCTGAGCTGGATTTGGAAATTGCATGACACAAACCAAGGAGCCTGTGCATCACCACAGGCTCCTGACCGGAAAAAATAAATTAACATAGGGGTGTTCACAATGTTTCCCTACGGCACCGCCCCGGAGAGGCGGCCCCTACGGCATTTTTACGAAGATAATGTAAAGTTCGGGACACGGGCTGGCCGCCGTTAAGGCGGACGACCTTCTTATAAGCGTCCGGCGGCTATGGAGCCGTCCTTTATTTTTCCCCGAAAAAGAGCAGCCTCAGCATGGATTTGGCCACGTCCCACCAGGTCAGGCGGGCGACGGCGTCGGCGGCGACGATGGGCGTCTCGGAGAGGACGGAGCCGTTGAGGGTGACCGTCATAACGCCCACCTCCTGGCCCGCCTCCACGGGGGCCTGGAGCGTCTCGTCCGTCTCCACCTTCACCTCCAGGGCGGAGGCGTCGGTTTTCTTCACCAAAAGGCCGGTACTCTCCGGGATCACCGGCTGGACGAAGCCCGTTTTGCCCAGGGTCACGGGGATGGGCGGCAGAACCTCGGCGGGCCGGGGATCGGCCAGGGTGTAGGCGCCGAAGGCGTAGCTCAACAGCGTCTTGGCGCTCTCGAACCGGTCAGCGGAGGAGGCGCAGTGGAGCACCACGGCGATGTACTCCACGCCGTCGCGCATGGCGGTGGCCGAGAGACAGTGTCCGGCGGAGGAGGTGTAGCCGGTTTTCAGGCCTGTGGCGCCCTGGTAGAAGCGAACCAGCTTGTTGGTGTTGGAAAGGCCGAAGGTTCCGTCGCGGATGGTATCCATCCAGATGGTGGTGTAGTCCTTTATCCAGTCGTGTTTTATAAGTTCACGGCTCATGACTGCGATGTCGCGGGCGGTGGTCAGATGCTCCGGATCGTCCATGAGGCCGGTGCAGTTTGTGAAGTGTGTATTCACCATACCCAGCTCGGCGGCGCGCTCGTTCATTCGGGTGGCAAAGGCCTGCTCGGACCCGGCCATGTGCTCGGCCACCGCCACGGCGCAGTCGTTGGCCGAGGAGACGACGATGCATTTGAGCATCTCCCGGAGGGGCATCTGCTCCCCCTCCTCAAGAAAGACCTGGCTCCCGCCCATGCCGGCGGCGTAGGCGGAGCAGGTGATGGTGTCATCCAGGCTCAGAGCGCCGGAGTCCACCGCCTCGACAATGAGCAGGATGGTCATGACCTTGGTGACGGAGGCGGGGCGAAGGCGCTCGTCGGCGTTTTTCTCCCACAGCACCGTGCCTGTCTCCTTCTCCATCAGAATGGCCGACGGGGCGGGCACGTCCAGCCCCTCGGCGGTGGTGGGGATGACCCCCTCCTCAAACAGCCCCGCCGGCAGCTCCTCCTCCGGCTCGGACTCCATGGTCTGCTCCAGTGTCGTATCGGCCCCGGCGGCATATGCCGTGCCAGTCAAAAGGTAAAGGGCGGCGAGGAGCCCCGCCAGTATTTTTGTCCGCATAACACGTCCCTCCTTAAACTACAGGAGAATATGTCCGTAATTTTTCAAATATTCCTCTTGAAATTATCCGGGATCTGTGTTATACTAATCAGGCAATGCAGATATAGTTCATCGGTAGAACGACGGCTTCCCAAGCCGTAGAGGTGGGTTCGATTCCCATTATCTGCTCCAAAAAAGGGTCGCCCAAAGGGCGGCCCTTTTTTGGAGCAGATAATGGGACATATTTTTATATGAGGGGGAACTCTGATAGTTCCCCCTCATAGTCCCTTTCCTTCCGATTGCAAGGAAGATTGGTAGACGCTTTACCCTAACAGCAGCTTGTCGTCGGCCTCGGTGGAGCCGGTGGTCTGGCCGAATTTGGCCAGCAGATCCTCCACGGTCAGGTGCTTCTTGTCCTCGCCGGAGATATCCAGGACGATCCTGCCCTCGAACATCATAATGAGGCGGTTGCCGTGGTCGATGGCGTCCCGCATGTTGTGGGTAATCATCAGGGTGGTCAGGTTGTCCTTTTTCACCACCCGTTCGGTGGCCTCCAGCACCTTGGCGGCGGTCTTGGGATCCAGGGCGGCGGTGTGCTCGTCCAGAAGCAGCAAATCGGGCCGCCGGAGGGTGGCCATCAGCAGTGTCAGCGCCTGGCGCTGGCCGCCGGACAGGAGGCCCACCTTGGCGGTCAGCCGATCCTCCAGCCCCAGATCCAGGAGCTTCAGCATCTCCTTATACTCGCCCCGCTCCTTGGCGGTGATGCCGCGCTTCAGGGTGCGGCGCTGGCCCCGGCGGGCCGCCAAGGCCAGATTTTCCTCGATCTGCATGGAGGCGGCGGTACCCATCATGGGATCCTGGAAGACCCGGCCGATGTATTTGGCGCGCTTATGCTCGGCAAGGTGGGTCACATCCACGCCGCCGATGGAGATGGAGCCCTCATCCACGGGCCAGATGCCGGCGATGGCGTTGAGCAGGGTGCTCTTGCCCGCGCCGTTGCCGCCGATGACGGTGACGAAATCCCCGTCGTCCAGGTGAAGATTAAGGCCCCGGAGGGCCGTCTTTTCGTTGACGGTGCCCGCATTGAAGGTCTTGCGGACGCCTATGACGTCAAGCATGGCTCCGGCCCCCTTTCTTTGCCTTTTTTGTGAAATATTTCTTCTTAAAATGCGGGATTGCCAGGAAGACGGCCACCACGGCGGCGGTCAGGAGCTTCAAGTCCGTGGACTCCAGCCCCAGGCGCAGAACCAGGGTGATGACCATGTAATAGATGATGGCGCCCAGCACGGCGGAGAGCAGCTTCAGGGCGAAGTTGCGGAAGACCTTTTTGAAAAGCACCTCGCCGATGATGACGGCGGCCAGGCCGATGACGATAGCGCCGCGGCCCATGTCGATGGTGTTGCTGCCGGAGTACTGGGCCAGCAGGGCGCCGGACAGGGCCACCAGGCCGTTGGACACCACCAGGCCCAGCACCTTGGTCTTGTCGGTGTTGATGCCCTGGGCGCGGGCCATATGGCCGTTGGAGCCGGTGGCGCGCAGGGAGGAGCCCAGCTCCGTGCCGAAGAACCAGTAGAGAAGGCCGATGACAACCGCCACGGCCAGGAGCAGCAGGATCAGCGGGTTATTCAGCCCCAGACTGCGCACAAACCGGGAGGACACCAGCAGCGTGTTCCTGTCCGGGCTCAGCGCCAGGGACGCCTTGGTGGCCGACGTGTCGCCGATGGCCATGATGCGCAGGTTCAGGGAGTAGAGGGCCAGCTGTGTCAGTATGCCCGCCAAAATCGCCGGTATTCCGCAAGCGGTGTGGAGCAGGCCCGTGACGAGGCCGGCCAGCATCCCGGCGACGATCGCCATCAGCAGCGCCAGCCACGGATCCCACCCCAACGTGATGAGGACGGCGCACACCGCGCCTCCCGTGGTCAGTGAGCCGTCCACCGTCAAATCGGCGATGTCCAGGATCTTATAGGTGATGTACACGCCGATGGCCATGATGCCCCAGATCAGCCCCTGCCCAAAGGCGTTGGGGAGCGAATTGATAAACGACTGGATCATGTTCATGATTCGTCCTCCTGGATTTCTTTTGAACGAAAAAACAAAAAAGCGGGAATGGAATCCCCTTCCCCGCTTTTTTCAGGAAACGCGGTTTTAATCGGCGATGGCAGTGTACCCCTCGGGCATGGTGATGCCCAGGGCCTCGCAGTTGGCGGCGTTGTACATCTTGTCCAGGGTGGTGTCAAAGGCGATGGCGGTCTCGGAGACCTTGGCCTTGCCGTTGAGGATGTCGGCGGCCATGCGTCCGGTAATCTGGCCCAGCTCATAGTAGCTGATGGACAGGGTGGCGACGCCGCAGCCCTTGCAGATACCCTCCTCGCCGGCCACGACGGGCTTCTTGGCGGGGAGAACGATGTTGGCGATAGTCTCGGTGTTGTCGGCGGCGGTGTTGTCCGTGGGGATGTACAGCACGTCGGAGGCGTCACAGGCGCTCTGGGTCACGGAGGGCAGATCGTTCACGTCGGTGAAGGCGAAGTTGGTGCAGGTATAGCCCATGCCCTCCAGGTAGCCCTTGATAGTCTCCACCTGATAGACGGAGTTGGGCTCGGCGGAGCAGTAGATGAGGCCCACGGTCTTGGCGTCCGGGAACAGCTCCTGGATCATGGCCGCCTGCTGGTCAAGGGGCGCAAGGTCGGAGGTGCCGGAGATGTTGCCGCCCAGCACCTTGTCCTCGGTGGTGTCCAGGTTCAGCGCCACGCCGTAGTTGGTGATGGCGGTGCCCAGGATGGGGATGGTGTCGGTGGCGGAGGCGGCGGCGGTGAGGGAGGCGGTGGCGTTGGCCAGGATCAGATCCACCTTCTCGGAGATGAAGCCGTCCACGATGGTGGTGCAGTTGGCGGGCTCGCCGCCGGCGTTCTGCTTGTCAAAGGTCACCTTGTCGCCCAGGGCCTCGGTGAGGGCGTCTATGAAGCCCTGCGTGGCCTGGTCAAGGGCCGGGTGGGGAGCCAGCTGGCAGATGCCCACCGTGAAGGTCTTGTCCTTGTCGGACTCGCCGCAGGCGGCAAGCGCCAGGATCATGCTGACCGCCAGGACGACAACCAGCAGACGGGAAAACTTTTTCATTTTAACTCTTCCTTCCGAAATTTATTTCTTTACCGTTTTGTGCAATTAAAGTAACGGATAGTATAAATAGTACCCTATTTTCTCCCCCGTGTCAAGCGATATTATGACGTTTTTACCCACGATTTCGCGGCGGGAAATTGTGCAGGGAGACATTTTCCGCCAGTGTTTTGCCACAAGCGGGAATCTATATACCCCTTAAATTTCGTCATTAAAATATCGAGTGATAAGCTCCACAGCCGTTTGTTGCAAAGAATATAAACTCATCCTGCTCTCTTATTGAATAAGTGCTCTGGAAACCACGTACTGACCATGGATAGGAAAATAATTCTGCTTCCGGGCCGAACATAGTACATATAGACGTCGCTCCCTTGATGCCAGTTATATCTGCCGGCGATGATATCAAAAGACACAAAATGGATGAACCAAAGAGCGCCAAAAATGTACTGCAATTTTGGGAGGACGATCTGTGAGATCCGGGTTTGAAAGGCTCTTTCCCGCCCTACGCTGTGTTTTTTGTACCAAAAATTGAGAACAGCTGACTCGATTGGAATCAGAACACACGAAATGATAAGCGTTACAAGTGTCATCCATCTGATGTAATCAATCTTCTGTTCTGTCTCTAACTGCCATAACCACAAAATAGAAAGAACAGAATTCATAAAAAGGACGCTCATCTCCGATAAAACCGCGCCTGTATATACACTTTCCGCTCTATGCATAATCACCATCCCCATTCTTGAAATGGAGTATTCTCGTATTGTGGATATTATATCACCCAAATGTGAAGAAATCTACTATCCGTTAAGACGTTTTTCTCAGCATCACCTTTTCGATCTCGCTCCACATAAAGAAAGCCCCTGTCTTGACGGACAGGGGCTTTCTTCAGTCTGTCAAAAAACCACCTCACGCCCAGCGTAAGCGGGCGTATGGGTGGCCGAAAATAGAAAATATGGTAGTG
>CANQBA010000087.1 GCA_947589545.1 uncultured Oscillospiraceae bacterium
CCCCCACGCTTTATTTTATCTCGTAAGATTCAACGAAATTCAGCAAACCGCAAGCTCTTGCCGTATGGAATGACAACTGGTCAAACAATTGATGAGTTTTCAGCTGTTCGATAGCCGTTGATGCATCAAGCACGCCGGTTTCATACAATGAAATCGTCGCATACAACTTGTCATTTGCGACCGGCCCCATTATAATATCATAATCGTGCGAAGTACCTCCTTTGCGATTGCTTACTACAAAATCCAGCCATTCGACCGTTGCTCCGTCGAAATGCCTCGTGTTATATTGGGGACTATCCAGCAATCTTTCATCAAACTCAAAGACAGAAACAACGGCACGGACATTTTCATTATTGCCTTCCCTGTTCTTCTTTATCTGTGCCCATTTTTCTGCTTGTTCACGGTTGGTCGTTGTATAAAAGCCCTTTCCGAAATCTGTTTTCGACCGATTTCGGAAAATCGCAGGTTTGCGAACAGTCATTGTTGAGCCATGATACAAACGCATAAATTATCTCCGTCTTTTTATATATACATCTATTTCATGCAGGATATATTCCGTTCCCTGAGAATGCAATACTTCAAAATTGTCCCTCAAAAATCTATCAATGCCCAACCTGATGAACATTGCCAACACTCCGGCAGACGGTAGATTGTCACGCAGACGATATTGCTCAATGCAAAAAACCAAAAACTGCAATTCTGATTTATAGAATCTCTGTTTCTTGCCGTAAAGTTTCTCCTCTTCGAGCAAGTCATAAAGTTGTGCACCACTGTAATACCATAGCTTCTGCTCGGGGTCGGAAAGGTCGCAATACAGTTCAGAATTGTATAGATAGAATAAAGCATCATCTACAGAGAATCTTTTTTTCTCTGCAATAATCTCCGCCAGTTCCAGAACTTTGAACGGGAGAATCGCTATCTCTGTCGTTTGCTTCATATACCCACGCGGACAAACTATGCACTAACGGTGCAAAGATAACAATTTTTAGGTAGCAGAAGAGATGTACTCCGGAAAAATTTTAAGGCAAAAATCAATTTGAGTACAATTTTCAGTTCAAAATCAAACATTCGACTCAAAAATCATTAAAAAATCGCAGATTTTCTGCTCGTTCTTATGATGTTTCGAATATAGTGCCCTAATTTTGAAGACAGAAAACAATACAAAAAATATTCGAAAAGGTTGTATTTACACAACCTTTTTCAAATCATTTTCAAAATGTCGTTGAATCTATAAATAGTAAAGTACGAGCGTCTTTATAATCTTGGCAGATGTCGAGCAACCGCACAATGCGACCACCGTTAGTGCCGCAACTGTAAATAATCTGAATCTCATAGCAACTTATTATCCTTAATTGTTTGTCCTATTCTTTCAAATACATCATCTGCCTCGTCTTTATCAAGACCGGAGTTTACCGCGACGGCGATTAAGTCCGCCTTGGTTGGTTCGATGCTGTCGTTAATGGAGGTCGTGCGGTAACCGTTCATTCCGTCGCTCGGCAGCAGGTCGAATGCCGGAGCAAAACGCCATTCACCGCCCCTGAAGATAAAAGCGAAGTTCTTGGCGTGGTCGTCTTTATTGCCTATCAGATAGTTAAAGACCATCAGCCGATAAATTTCCCACATTTTACCGACGCTGTGTGTCAATGCTGCACATACATTAAAAATATGCTGATAGTCGATACTTGGTATTCGATAGTCGGCACACAGCAAGCCCGCCATACTGACAACGTGCAACTTCCCACTGCGTGTCCGGTCGAAACGTTCTACGCCGAAATACTTATCCTCGAAAAGTCGCGTTTTAGGCATCTCCACACCGCAAGCCTTCGCAAGTAGTGAATAGCGATATTCCGTCTTGCCGATATGCTTGGGGTCGCCTTTTGCCGGAAATTTGACGAGCCACTCTTTTCCGTCGCATTTGGTAAAAATCTTCGGACGCGCACCGCCCGGAGAACCTCCGCGATGCTGAAACTCTTCGATGCCCGCTCCGTTGTACTCCTCGCTGCTCAAAATCCGTTCAGCCTCCAAGGCAAGCTGCTCGAAGTCGGCAAAATTCCTGTTGTCTGCAACGCTTTCGTCCGGACGAAACTCCAAAGCTCCGCGCCCCGCAGAACCGACCAGCGACAATCTGTCGAGAAGGGTCAGCGAACGCGGATTAATGCCTTTTTTCTGCAAATAGCGGTCGAGTACCAACACTCCCCAGCCGTCGGGCAGACAGTCGTCAAAAACTCCGAATCCCCCGTCAAAGGGGCTGGGTTTGGCTATGAAAACGCCGGCACGCAGAGGTAATTCAAATGGCGAAATCGAAACACCCGACGCCAACTGCTCCGCCGAATACTCGAAAGCGCACAAGCCTTCGCGTGTCATTGCCAGACGACCGACCGAGCGATCCTCCCACCGAACTTCAACAGATTTGATATTATTCATTTTTTTTGCCCCGTTTTCGTTTCACATTGCTTTCAGCAAGTACATCATCGAGCGATTGATACTGCCGCTGCGCAAACAACGATTCAAAATCCCGCAGCGCATTGAGTGCAAATGCAATCTGCAACAGCCCGCGCAGCGATATTTCTCCCGTCCGCTCGAATCTCCGGTATGTAGGCAGTTTGATACCGGCACGGACACACAATCCTTCCTGTGTCAGATTCATTTCCAACCGCCGCGCCTTTACCTGTCGGGCTATGCGCATCGTCACGCCCTGCGGCATTTCATCAATAACCGATAATATATTATTCATTGCCTGTAAATATCAATACTACTGATATAATAATATCATTTGCAAAGATAATGCTTTTTCTGAAATTCCAAACGATAGATGAAATTTATTTTAATTTACATCTATATGTTAGATATTCCACAACCTCAGAATCAGCGGCGTGCATTTTTCTAATTTTCAGCCTGCGTTCTGAAAGACTCCTCGTATTGATTACCGCAACGTGCTGGTACCCAAAATGAAAATGAATTGCATCGCCACACTTGGTAAACGGGTCGTTTGAAATGTCGAATTCGTGGGGTAGGGCACCAGTTGAAGAAATTTTCAGGTCTATCTTATATGGGGTTAGTGAATCTACCAAAAATATGGGAACGATATTTTTATGTTTTTTCAATGCATATGCAAGTTCGCACCGCAGCCAATCCTTTTAGAATCAAAAGTGGGATCAAGTGTTCGGTCAAAGGCATGTTGATTTACAATCAAAACGAAGTCTTTACACTGATTAATTCTTTCAAGCAGCTGAATATCAATATCTCCACTTCTCAATGTGTCAATATCAAAACTCACTCTATACCCATCCCTGACCAACAAATCATATAAATGCTTTGCTGTATCACAACCTCCATCGCGACAATAACTTATAAAAACATCATATTTCGTATTCATGCCACTGTTATTTTCGTATTAAGACTCCCAAACTATATTTCTCCAAAATGATAATAATTCTTCATATCGCTTGGCAGTTCTGCATAAGGCTCAATGCTCATGGGATATATCCTTAGCTTTGCTGCTTGTTCTGGTTGCACTTGTGGATATGCTCGTTCAAGAGCTTGTGCTCGCTCTTTTTGCACATATTCACTCTTCAAGGCATTCTTTGACCAACAGAGTATGAACAGGTCTGCCGAGTTGATGTAATCCTTAATCACTTGTGGGAACACATCACCAGTTTTTAAGTATTTGCGGTCGAAGAAATGAGGCACAGATCCAAGCTTCAGACCTTCATGCAGGAACTTCACTTTCGATTCATCCTGATGGGAGTACGAGATGAATACCTTGCTGTACTTATGCGCAAGAATCTCAGGATTCAGTTGCCTTGGTGAATCTACAATCTTTGTAATAAACCGCATTTCGCCTACTGGTACTCCATTGACAGAAAGCAATGCCACACAACTCAACTCATCCACATCAAGGTCTTTTGGCACGAAGTAGTCAAAGCTGCACTTCGTGAACGAGCCTTGCCATATTACACTCTTCTTGTCCGACATCAATAACGTTTCACCATAGATATTCAATAGAACATCAACTTTATCTCCCTTCTTCAGTTTGCATTGCAGTGGAATATAATCCCGACGTTCCGCATTCCTATCTGATTCTTGAGCCAATGTCTTCACCTCATCAGTTTCTTCATAAAGGTGAAGGTAAACCTGTACTAACATGTGGGACTTGCGTTTTACCTCAGATGATGCAAATATGGAGGAATACACTTCATTGTATTTTCCCGTTTTATTTGCCTTTCCACAAAGCCAACTGCTAATACTACCAAGAACTACACTAACTGAGCTAAACACAGAACCTATTGCAGATCCAATAGCAGCTCCTGGTTTAAACATTCCTTCAGGTCTTGGTGTATAATAAAATTCTTGCTTTGATTTGATTGTGTTTGAATCTAGGTATGAGTACCCTTGTTGTCTGTAGGGGGAGGCAGGAGTACATGAGCTTTCGCCAAGCCCCATAGTCCGACAATAGTTTTCCACACCATCAGACATAGGGGTTGAACTAGCATTGACATCATCACCGCCTTCAAGCGCAATTATTAATTCATCTGGTAAACAATCAAAGCTAACATCTTCTTCAAAGCAGCCATTGCCGTCTCTATCAATAAACATCTGTTGTTGCAAAGCCTCAATTTCTTCTTGTGGACAATATGCCACAGATATCGCTATACGCTCCACCTCTTCGCCGTATGCAAACCTATGATGAATATTCCGAGGGATATATACATTGGGTATGGTCTTGTTGTAAAGGATTGACTCTGTATCTTGTTGAAAAAATCTTAGTTCAATTCTTTGACTCTTTAAGATTGAGCGTAAAACATCTATGATATGTAACAATTCTTTGCAAGTCTGTATTCTCTTTGATGGATAAAAAGCACAACCCTTCTCGACAAGTTCTAACATTATAACCTTTGCTAAGTCTTTAGGGAAAAAGTGTAGTAAGGTTGGTTCAGGCAAAGCCTCTCCATTCATCTTTCGCTGTAATGCCTCTTCTTCATTATGTCCATCTACAAAAGGTGGGCGCAATCCATTAAGAACGAAATACAATGCTGCCGTGATGGAATAGACAGCAGAACGCTCATCAAACTGTCCACTTATATACGTTTCTGGCGACATGAACCAAGGATTGCCAACCCGTTCTTTCAGCCCACGAAGTTCATAGATACAACTGCCAAAATCTCCTAACTTATACCTTCCATCGTTTGCCTTATAGATATTGCAGACATGAATATCGCGATACATTATGCCTTGTTGATGGCACTCCATCCATCCGAGAGTGATATCTTTAATCATCCTCAGCACACCATTTAAAGTCGGATGATAATAGTGGCTACAGAACAAGTCAACGATAGGAGTTGATTGTTCAATGGCGAGAATGTTATTCCCTACATCGCTAAAAGTACTATTCAAATGAAGCAGGTGCTTACATCCCTTTAAACATTCCATGAACCCATATTCTTCCTTGCATTTTTTCGTGTCATTTTCTCTGAACTTTTTCAATATTACATTCTTGTCTCTCGTGCAAAGGAATATGTCAGCAGTACTACCGATATGTGTCAACTGGCATCCAATAAGCCCGTTTCGTTCTTTAATATCTATACGTGACAACCTTTCAATTTCAGGCACTGGGAGATTGCTGTCACATAGCGGCAAGGTCTCAACATCTTCTATAGAGCGTGTTTTCAATATCTCATCAGTAGAAACACAGAAGCAATTGTAGTTATGGTTGCCATAACGTTGTATTGCAGTGATTCCAGCTCCATTTAACATATCTTCAAGAACCAAATCACCCAAACAAACATCTAGATGATAATAATGCCCATCTATGTTCACAATGTTCCAACAATGACGACCATCTTCTTTATCATTGTTCAGCCTTCCAAATACGAGGCATGATTCAATTCCAAGCAACTTAAAGAGATATTGGGCGGCCTTAGCATATCCTGTACATACAGAATTTCTTCTGACAAAGACGCTGTCAATATTCTGATTGTATGCAGAGTTGGTATTGTAGTTACAATATGCCAGCATCCATTTATAGACGTATGCCACTTGTTCTAACTGCGTCAATGCACGGACAAAGTTGATCTGAAAATCTTTCTCTACAACTTCATCGATGCTCTTTTGAATAATGGCACTTCTTTCTGGGGAACACCTGTATCTAAATGATATTATTCCATTCTCTTTGTCAAAATGATACTGATGAACAAACCAAAATATATCAGGATTGTCACGCATCACATAACGGATGGCATGACGAACATCTGTTTCTTGGACAGAATTAGTTACACTAAGTATTTCCGCATATACTCTAATGGAACTTTCTATTGATTCATATAGATTCATACATTATTCTTTTATAAGATTATATGTCAGAATTACTTCCAGCCCGGGTGCATCCTTAACCGTTAGCTGTTCCATTCTTGTTGCCAGCCGAGTTATGCCTATGGATACGTTATATTTTCCATTCCCTCCATATTAGATACTTCTACCGTTCTTTTTTCTTGCAGGTTTTAGACAACTTTCGATCATCAGAGTTATGGGTTCCTGTATGGGGATTCGCATAAAAGAATCTACATCAATACTGTCGCCTATGAACGCTGGTGTTTTCTGACCAACTTGTGATATATTACTCCAAAAAGTCTCTTGGAACACATCATCTGACGCATGTTTTTCTAGTTCATCAGGAAAAGCCCAAATCAAGTTCTCTTGTATTAGCACATTCGCATCTTCAATATCTTTCTCGGCTATTTCAGAAGGAACCTCTCCCTGTTTAATAGCCCTTAACAAGCGCTTGGCATTCTCATTCAATACAATCCGCTCCATTACGATTCTGCATTATTTAACTCTCTTACCTCACTTAATATTCAACAATATTTACAATAATCCTCCATCTGCCGTCTTTTTTGCGCCCTTTGCGCGCCAAGAAGCCTTGTTCTTTCTATTGTTTTCTTTTTCATTCGAGGAATGTCAGCGCCGATATGTTCAACCAAGTTCATTCGTATAAACAATCCGAATATCAATGAATTGTGAAACAAACTCTTACGACCGTAGTTTCGCACTACAACAAGTAACAGGTCTCAAGGTTGGTAATCTCAACACGGTTATTTTTGCACATTAGACTTCACAAAGATAGTACGTATTCTTCAGATATTCGCCACAATCACATCAAAAGTTTGCTATAAGTTTGTCAAAGTTTAATAAATATACTCTCGTCTATTTATTCGATTAAAGGTCGCCTGACTTAAGATGAAAAAATCATCCAATACGGATATAAAGGTATAGTAGCTTGAAAAAGTAGACACGGAAAAAAGTTTTTTTATTAGAATTATGCTGCATGAGCATAACGTTTTGCCGGCATAATAAAAAAGTTTTGCTTTTTATGCTGTTATTTGTTGATTTATAGCTATATTTGCAGTACAGAGTTACGGCACGAAAAACAGGCAAAAAGACGCGGTACGAGTGGATTTACAACAGCTTCAGAAGCAATGGGGTGAAATTCCCGTAATTTTCTGTCTACATTCCGAAAGATTCCTCGTATTACAACGTGCCGATGCCAAAAATGAAAATGAATTGCATCGCCACACTTGGTAAACGGGTCGTTTGAAATGTCGAATTCGTGGGGTAGGGCACCAGTTGAAGAAATTTTCAGGTCTATCTTATATGGGGTTAGTGAATCTGCCAAAAACATTGGTGTCTATAAATTTCTACTTCATTAAACGCATAAATGTCAAGGAGATTCACACCTCCTTGACAAATCCGAATAAGATAATCGTTATCCATGAGGCGGGAACGGATCGTTACCGTGCGAATCGCGTTCTCCGATACGACCATCACGCCCATGTATAAACAGCTCCGACTGTTGGTTTCGTGAGATTTCCCGAGCTCGTGCTATTGCAGCAGCTTGGGTATCCAAAATGGAAGTAAGTTTAGAATTACCTTCACCTCTAATTCCCCATTTACCATTTGTTGGTACTATGTGTTGGTTTTTACCCATTAAATACACCTCCTTTCTAAGATTTTATTTTACAGAATATCTGTATATCTTAATTTGATTGGCAGAATAAACGTACCAATTGGCATTATATGACAGATATTTTGTAATTTCATACACGATATGCCATAATGGCAGCGTGGTATTTTATGGGTATTTTACCAATTTCAACCGAATAACCTATGATTTGGGCGTTGTTGGAGCGCTCGTTCCTTTCCGATGATTTAAAGCAGCTCTATCAGACCACAGGTATAATAAGCGAAATTCGGAACAGAAAATAATACAGAACTTGATTTTCTATTCAAATATTTGCTATCTTTGCCGCCATGAAGAACACATTACATACCTTGGGTAATACACCTGTAACTACGGCAGCCATTGCATCGCTGTATCCGGAGATTTCAGGAGCGAACCAGAAAGTGTCGGCATTGGAAAGCAACGGAGAGATCATCAGACTGAAGCGAGGACTTTATGTAGTAAGCCCTGGAATTTCCGGCAGAAGAATATCTACAGAACTCGTCGCCAATCATTTGTATGCTCCTTCTTATGTGTCGCTCCTCAGTGCCTTGCGTTGGTATGGTCTAATCCCTGAGAGAGTTGCAACGACTCAAAGCATAACAGTAAAGCATTTCCGAAAATTTGTCAATTCCATCGGGATATTCGAATATACTTGCACCAACCGTGAATACTTCTCCATCGGGCTGCGCCACATGGAAACAGAGGGAGCCGGATTTATCATAGCCAGTCCGGAAAAGGCTCTGTGCGACCTTGTAATTACCACATCCGGTGTAAATCTTCGCTACCGAGAAGAGGCAAGAGCGTATCTGGAAGATAATCTGAGGCTTGATATGGATGCCTTCCGCTCATTCGATCTGTCAATACTCAAACAATGCGCACAGAGCGGAAAGAAAGCCGCATCTATACAAACAATTATAAAACTGCTTGAACAATGAATGCACTATACGAGCGGATGCTGTCGGCATACGACCAAAGTACGGATACCGGCCGCCGGAATGCAATATATGAAGTCAGCCAGCGATTGGTATTGGCAGGACTTTCCAATGGCGGATTTTTCGACAAAGCAGCTTTCTATGGCGGCACCTGCCTGCGAATATTCCACGGGCTCGACCGTTTCAGTGAGGACATGGATTTTACGCTGTTGAAAGAAGACCGATCTTTTAACTTTGAACAATATTTTCAGCCTATCATAGACCAGTTCGCCGTTGTCGGGCGAAATGTGGAGATTAAAAAGAAAGACAAGAAAAGTTTTGGAAAGGTTGAGTCTGCATTTCTGAAAGACAATACAGACGTTTATGATATTTCCTTTCAGACGGAAAGGTCGGTTAAAGTCAAAATTGAAGTCGATATCGTTCCGCCCATGAAGTTCTCCACAGAACAGAAACTGCTTCTTCAGCCGATGTCCTTTATGACGCGCTGCGTCGCTCTCCCGTTCATTGGAGGAAGAACTGCGCACGAGCGGCTACGACACTGCCCGTCTGAACGACGGTCGGAAAATGGTCTTGATTACAGGACACCGCCGCGAGAATTTCGGCGAGGGATTCATCTCGATTTGCCGTGCCATAAAAACGCTGTCGGAGCGATTCCCGAATGTGGATTTCATCTATCCGATGCACCTGAATCCGAATGTGCGACGGCCGATACACGAAGTATTCGGCGAGAACCTGTCGGACTTGGGGAATCTGTTTTTCATCGAGCCGTTGGAATACCTGTCGTTCGTCTATCTGATGGAGAAATCGACGCTGGTACTGACCGACAGCGGCGGCATACAGGAGGAGGCGCCAGGACTGGGCAAGCCCGTTCTGGTGATGCGCGACACGACGGAGCGACCGGAGGCATTGGAAGCCGGCACGGTGAAATTAGTCGGCACGGACTACGACAAAATCGTCGGCGGCGTTTCGGCTCTGTTTACCGACACGGCTGCCTATGACCGAATGAGCAAGTCTGTGAATCCGTATGGAGATGGAAAGGCGTGCGAGAGAATTGTAAAGTATGTACAGTATTCCATGTGATTAAAACTAAAAGTTATGATTCGAACAAAAGAGGATTTAAGATTGTACCTGCAAAAAGACAAGGAGGCATTGAAAATTACACGCAAACGCCCTCGTATAATCGGTGATGAAATCTGGAAATTCCAGATAGCCCTTCGGAAACATGAATATTATAAAAATTCGGGGGGGGGTATTTTGTTGATTATATGGAAATTAATCCATTATCTGCGTGGAATTAGGCTTGGATTCGATATCCCGACCAATGTTTTCGACTACGGACTGCGTATCAATCATTACGGTTATTTAGTCGTCAATGGCAGTGCGCGGATAGGTAAATTCTGCGATATACATCAAGGCGTCAATATCGGACAGAATATAGAACCGGGCAGCGTTCCGACGATAGGCGACAATGTCTGGATAGGACCCGGAGCAAAACTATTCGGTAAGATAACAATAGCCAATCGTATAATGATAGGCGCGAATGCCGTGGTCAACAAATCCTTTTTAGAGGAGAATATCACCATAGCAGGTGTTCCGGC
>CANQBA010000088.1 GCA_947589545.1 uncultured Oscillospiraceae bacterium
AACTCAACTTTAACTCCCCAAAAGAGTGTTTCTTCAATCTTTTTTTGTAATGTTGCACTTGCTGGTTGACTCTACCGCTATTAGCACGAGTAGGACATTCTGTCATTAAAGGTATCTGGAACGATGTTTCTGGTAAAGAAGAAAAAGCAGAGGAAATTCGCATTCGTAATATTAAGGACAAGCTTAACGCTGATAAGGAATTAAGGCGAATTGACTTTGAGCAGAAACTTCAAATTGCTGAAAAGCAATTTGTTGATAACATTAACGAGTGGAACCGAAGAAAATTCTACGACAATTGTTGGCCACTTCGTAATCCCTTTGAAATGCCTATGGGATTTAATCTTAAATATAAGGACAGTTCTACTTCTATTGTCGAAGCCTGTGATTTCAAGCTATTAACTTTTACTGACATTGATGGCGAAACAAAGAAGATTGTTCCATGTAGAATAATCTCTGCATTAAAAAATAATGCCCATCCATATGCTGAAAGCATCAATGCTAATCTGTCTTCATTCATTCTGAATCATTATGCTGCGAACGGTCTTCATGCTACCATTTCCGAAATAGGTGCTTGGCGTGACGAAATAGCATCAAATGATGCATCTGTCAACTATTTATATACGGGATTGAAGGGCAGCCTGTTATGGTGCTTATGCCCGAATTTATTGACGATGGATCTACCGTTGTGTTTAAGATGTTCACGTGGGGATTAGGAGAAGATTTACCTTATCCATGTGGATTTGAATTTGGCCGTCTTAATATGCGTCCACTACTTTTACAATGCATATATGACGCATCATTACATTTGTACGCATTAGGAGATAAGATGGGCTATGACCATAATAAAGTTTTCAGCAAAGAGCTTATTCATAACTTTCAAATCATACATGATATTAAGAAAGCCCAATTAAAAGGTAAGTATGAAAATGATATGCTGCAATACTTAAAATATGCTACAGAACTAAAGCCAATAGTAGAAAAAACAATACGGATAAAAGTATCAGGAATGTTCTGTGCGATTGCAGCATTATATGCAGATACATACCACCTTTTGGAGTACAAAACATTACCCAAACTACCAAGCATCCTAAAAGATATTCCTAGTGTTGAATATATGTTACCCGCAATAAAGGAATATTATATTCAGCTCCTATCTAAAATGGAGCTTATTGAATCTGATCATAAGTTACTGTCAGAACTTTATATCAATGTTGCCAACGCTTTCTCCAAATTGCCATTTTCATATGACAATCAGGAGAAAATGGTTTTGCCATTTGTTGACAAAGCATTAGGCCATTATATACAAAGTAAAGATTCCAAATATCAAGACGAAATAGCAGCAGAAGAGTTGAACAACCCTAATGTGCTATACCCTTTGGTAAAATTGGATTACAAATATGATTCCTTTATCGAAAGAGCAAATCAAATACGTTTACGTGCAAATCTTGAAACTTTATGAATACAAACGAGAAAAAACTAAAAAAAGCAATATCTTCTCTCGTTACGATGAAAGATATTGTAGACCAGGTTTATAATGACAACATTAATGCCTTCAGGGGGAACAAAGACTTGGCCAAATCTTATAAAGAATTGGCGGGTAGAATTTCCATGTCCATAGAGAGACTGAAGAAACCAACACTATCCATTGCAACTGTTGGCACTACTTCCTCTGGCAAGTCAACAATCGTTAATGCTTTGACAGGTAGAACCATAGCACCAATGGAAAGTGAAGAAATGAGTGCAGGAGTCCTTCGACTTATTCCAAGTGAAACCAAGAGTCTTGAAATTGCAAAATCTGCACATTGGGAGTATGGTACATTTAGCCCTATAACGGATAAGGAAGCTTATACGAAAATCGAGAATATCTTTGAACGATATTACCGCTTCGAAAAAAACATCACTCCACCCGAGATAACAGTCACGGGGCCATTGTTGTGGAGCAAGCATCCCGAACTTATTGGTCTACCTGAAAATGTTGCTCTTGAATTTATTGATTTGCCAGGCTTAAAGACGCTTACAGATAGAAAGAACATGGAGGTTATTAAGAAACACCTCTCCCGATCTCTTTGTATTATTGCGATGGACTATAACGATGTAGATAGGGCACGGATAAAACGTCTTTTAGAGGAAGTGAAAGAGATTGTCAAGGCTCTAAATGGAAATGACAAATCGCTTCTTTTCCTCCTAAACAAAGTGGATAATAGGGCACAAACAGACAAACCTCTTAAAAAGAAAATAGAGAGTCTAACTAATGAGATTCGCTCAAATTTGTCATTAAAAGAAGATACCGAAATTGAAATTATACCATTTATTGCACGTGTGTTATATTATGCACAGTCTTCATTAGGGGATACTGTCATTGGGGATGCTAACATTCAAATTGATTACAACCAAATTGGTAAACTTATAAACGACCATTCCAATCAATTCACATCTTCCGATGACCCAAAGATAAGAGAAACTTTTGATAGAATCAATGGGTGCTTTAAAATTTCTAGAGACAGGTATGGCGATATTGTTAGTAGAGAGCTAATATCGGAACCTAACAAGGAAGATATTTTCATACTCATTTCCGAATGCTATAAGTTAAGCCATGCAGATTGGCTGATGGAGGAACTGAAGAGACGCATTTCTGGTTCATTCTCAATCATTATCATACAGCCTGCTGTTCTTGATACTTTCAAGGCATTAGATGATTTTTGCACAAAAATTAAAACTTATATAGACATCAATAAGAATAACAATCTTATTAGTCTGTTAAACGAGCAACTTGGACTACTCAAAAAAAAGGTTCAGTTAATTGGATGCCCAGACAAAGATAATGAAGAAGAGCAGAGAGAATCAGACAAGAGATTTGAGGAATATGGCATTGAGTTAGAAAAACTCAAGCAAAAGATTGCGGAAATAGAAGTAGACAAAAAGACTACAGCAACCAAGGACTTTTTACTCAGGGAGATTAAAGAATTAAGTTCCAAAATCAACTTACGCCCAAAAGGCAAAATAGATTTACGGCTTGAACAAATAGAGAAAGATACAAGTTCGGTTATTGGTACTATCTTAAAACTCAGCAAGCAAAATGCTCTGTTCTATCAAGCTGTTGCAAAATTCCTGGCAGAGGAAAAAGGAGAAAACATTTCAACAAATATATTTATTCCAATTATTGACGTACCAAGAACGGTAAAGGAAAAATTGGATTTGTATATAATCAGCAGAATTAAATCAAGTCTGGAAAACAACGAGAAACAGGGCGAACTCCAAGAAAAATTACTTAAAGATTTGGCACTTCCTCTTGTGGCTCCATTGCTGCCATCCTATGAAACGACTAGAAAAACTTTTGAATCTTGGAAGAACAACTCCAGTTATACACAGAATGAAAAGAATTTTGTGTACACAAGCAAAAGTAAAGTTTCTGAGGAGAACTTGAAGATATGTATCTTGTGTTAAATCGTAGAGTTAGAGAAATTCTATACAAAAAAACAAATCTACTTTTCCAATTGGAATCGGAATCCTTTATAGGAAGTTTGAAAGGGTTCTTGAATCAAGAAGTAAAAGGAATTATTGACTTACTTAGCAAAAATCTCGGAAATGGTGAACTTAATTTGGCGAAGTATATTGCCGATTCATTCAACTTAGTTGATGATACAAAGATAGAATTGCCAGATAAGTTGTTTGAGTTTGCAAAACCAGATTTTGTTCCCGAAGTGGCTCTTGGTCATAAGTGGGTTGCTAATGGCACTGAGACTTATAAGGAGGGTTCTTGTTGCCCTACTACTAAGACCAGGACAAAATACAAAATGGTTGATGACAATACCTATTCATATTCTTTCCCTAATGCCACTGGGCTATATAGTCAATGGTTTAACGGTATCAACAAATCTGAGTCTCTTTTCTGGATGATACTTTCCGAATGGATTGACAAAACTGTGAAGAAATACCTTTCAAAGTTAGCATTAGTTTCTATGGAATCCGTAAATGAAATAAATAATATGATTTCAGAAAGGATTAAGGAAATGGAAGATGTGAACTCGCAAAACAAGCAGAGACTTGCAAGTCTGCTTGATGCAATAATGAAGCTAAAGCAGAAAAAAACTTGTTTTGATTCCAATGTAGAATAATTACAAATCTCGAGAAAATATGAAATGGATTATTGATTCCCATATTAAGCATGACAACAATGCTATCCTTTTAGAGAAAAAATACTTTTGTATTTTTGAAAAGGAATGCACTTTTGGGTACGCGACATACTCTGAGGTGATTCTGAAGAATGAAGATTCCCACAGTCGCTATAAGGAAGACAATTTTATTCCCCCCGAGGCTCCAAGAGGCGACCAAAGTAACGATTCTGGGTTTATTCCCCCAGTAACTTCAGAACCTACCGACACACAAGTCAGTCATTCGCATATATTTTCACAACAGGACAATCACCGTCAGGTTTTATTGTTGTTTGTAAAGGCTGACTCGGGGAACAACATTATTACTGCTTTAAAATCAGAAATGAAACTTTCTCCCAAATATTCGGATGACCTTTATATTGAAACGATGAATTTGTGGGTTGGAACCGAAAAAGAGTTCAATACGAACTTTGCTACAGACTTTTCACATGAGGATAGCAAGGGGGATATCCCCAAGTTGGATTTCATTATTCTACAAATTCAACTTCATGGGGATTTTAAAGGTTATAAGATGGGGGCAAGTAGTGTTGAGCGAATGAATTTTTTCAAACAAATTTGCGAAAAGGAACTTACTATTAGCAGAATCAGCAGAAGGTTAAATTTCACCAATTCTAAAGGTGCTTCACTATCGTGGGAGAAATAAGTTAAATGTTCGTTTAATAAAAAACTAATGCTATGTATCCAGTTGTGGTTGTATGGCATTAGTTTTTTATGCAATATAATGATAGATTCTGCTTGAAATTTATCTCTATATCTAAAAACAATTCTCTACCAACATTGAGAGTGGGAAATAGGCTATAGTAGATATGAGTCACAAAAAGTATTACGGCTATAAGAAGCCACAAGAGCGTTATTCTATCATATTCTGCGACGATGCGGAACATGGTAGTGTAAAAGTTGGAACGTTGTTTACCATTGGTATCAGGACGAGAAGTACCGTATGGTGAAAGTGAGCTGGGGTGCAGAAGAAGATTACGAGCGTTCACGGGACGGTGAGGTGGAGATGAATTGGTACTTCGATTAAGAAAATACCAAGAAACTCATATTTCGAATAGGAACGCACAACACCCGTGAATGATGCAAGCAATGGTAGTTCGGTTTAGTAAACATGGCGATTTTGCAGACTACTACATCGAAAAGTAGTGCAATGAAAAAGAAATCAAGTTCGATTATCACGTACACTTAACGCTACTGAACAATGGCAAAGATTGTATTCTTTACAAGTGCAGGAATGTTGACAGAGAGTGGATTGTCGATATTCAGAGGTGAGGGTGGCATTTTTGCGAATGTGCGCGTCATCACACAAAATGGAGATGACTTCCATAAAAGAGCTGGCTCTACAAATATGGTGCATCGTCCTATCGCGGAGAAGAGCGATGAAGGTAACTATTGGGCTAAAATGAAAGAAAAAACAAACTATTTCTTTATCATGGAATAGAGCCTGACACTTTTTGTAAACAGAAACATGCCCTTATGGGGTATGGTAGCATTGAATTATATGCTCGTAAAATAAAGCTAAAAATAAAAGATGGAGAGAATGACTGTGAAAAAGGTTATGCAACGCATGATTGAGCGTTACAAGCAAAAAACAGAGGCGAATCCAGAATCAGAACCGGTTGGTCGTGACATTAATGACGATCAGACCATATTCCTCAAAGATACTGAGTGATCCTTATGGAATACTTCATACAGCTGGACGGAACGTTGGAAAGCACACTGAAGGAATACCAAGAAGATATGTTGGAACAGATACATGGTGCACTGTAGATTATCTGTGGCAAATACTTTAAGTTGACGATGATATGAATATTCTGTCTGCGTAAACTGATCGATAAGAATGTAAACTTCTATTGTGGCATTGACAACGAGGTATTGTCTAACTTCAAACTGTGCATTGAGTTATACATCATCAAATAGCAATATGTGTATAGAGATCTTCAATTTTGGTGGATAAGCTTACCGTAAGCAGGTTCCGTGTACAGCCAAACGACCGATCCTGCGAGGTATATGGACGTTAATTGAGGTACGCCACTGACAGACCGGCCATAAATGGACATGGAGATAACTACCATGATGTCGAATATCATCGGATATTGTGATAATATGCTCATGATAATTATTTGGCAGTCATCATCAAATTTGAATGAATACTGATAGAATCCACCGGATTTCGAACTCTATACTGTAAAGAAGTTGAACGCTAAAATTATTTGATTATGGGTATCTTGGATTTCTTTAAGACAATGATTGGTTCCTGTATATCTGGAAACAACATACAAAAGAATGTGGACGCTGCCGCTATCCTCTATGAGGAGTTGCTGTCGGAAAAGTATAGTACATACCCCTGCGAGACAAAAGAATTGGGAGAAGACATGGCCATCGTAAATGAAGTAATTAATGGTTATTGGAAGCCACGCTTTTTAATAGACAATGCCGCAAAGACTGCAGTAGAGTTTATGAATAATTCGCAAATGTTGCTCACTGTGACAACAGAAGACATCGATTGGGAGTCGCTGAAGCATCTTGATGAGGATGTGTTGGCAAGAGCTCAAAGACTGAACTTTGGATTTCCTTCGTTCATCTATGAGTTTGAACATGGGGTGGCAGAAGTCAGCTGGCAACTCAATCCGGATGGGAGGTACTACATGGATGAAGATGGCTATGGTATGACGGGTGACAAAGAAATTACGATTTATGGCTTTATTGACCGACAAGGAAAGGTGTTGATTAAGTTTCATGCCATCAATAAGTACAAGAAACTGGACGCAGACCGCAAAGAGGCTGAGCGCATCGTTCGGAAGAAAGAACAATAAACAAAAGCGTAAAAGATACATGACTATGGTACAATCAACCCTTACCAACTACTCGGTTCTGTGGGACAGAATCAGTGACTGGGCACGCATGGCTGGCAGAGTGAGTACCCGACCTGTGCTGCTCCTCTTCTACGTCATGACGAGCAAAGAAACACCATGGAGAGATCGTATGCTGGTACTCTCGGCAATTAGCTATCTGGTATTCCCTATCGACATACTTAATGCGAAGCGTCTGCCCATCATCGGATGGTTCGATGAGATAGCATCGATTTCGGTGGTTTACCAAAAGGTGTGCAAGCACGTTACGCCGGAGATAGAGGCTAAGGTGGCTGCAATCCTTGACAGATGGTTCCCTGGATATACTCGATACGAAATCATTGAATCCGAATAAAAATGTGTAACCTTTAAAAATAAAAATGCGATGAAACCTGTTGTAGATGTAAAAAAAATCTATACTTCTTGATGCTTCCAATGTGGATTATGCTGGTCACAGCTTGCGGTCAAAAAAAGCGGATAGAAATTACAGACTTTAAGTATTATAACGCATACGACAACCCAGAGATTCTTGTCGAGCAAGGATGTATTGATTATGATTCTGTCACTTTCTCCGATGGGTCGTATGCCGTGAGACAGTTAAAGTCCGCTCCTCTAAATAGTCTCACTAGATATATTGACCACACCGGAAGACTGATTGCAACTGTCTCATCTGCATCGGAGACATATGCCCAATGCCTCGTTTATGGATATGATGACGAAGATAGGCTTAGGTACTTGCTCCGTTTTGATGAATTGCGAGAACCTGAGTTTCGAGATGAAACTACAGACAGTGCGTATTTGAACTTCAGATTGGCTATTGACAGTGTGGATTTTGATAACCCTGACACGACCCGGCACACTTTGACTGAAATCATGTATGGGAATGATGGGATTGCCCGTGAAATGCTCGAACTGCCCAGCGGAAAAAATATAAAAGTCCCGGATAATTATAGGCTGGAAGTGAGCGTGGTTCCATGTGAGAGATTTTGGGAGAGTGATTTGAGTGGCGGCCGTTTCCTGTTGAAAGCGGATATAGTACCCATTGAACCTATTGGGAATTATACTGTCAAATGCTTTGAGGACTTTATCTTGATAGCGGAAGAGCATTACAAGGATGGGGCGTTGCAGACAAGTCTGCAATTCAAGGAAGAGTGATTAGGCAGTACGGGCATAAGGATGGTGCGTATGACGGAAAATTGTTCGGAGTGTTGACGTTCCGGCAACGAAATAAAATATTTGGTTTTCACTTCTAAAATCATTCCTCTATTTTCTTGATGAATTCGGTTATCGCAATGTCCCGCATGAATGTGAAGCCAAACCACTTTTTGCCCAAATCTTTAACTGAGGCACCTATGTGGTACACTTCATCATCGATAAGCAAAAAGCGGTCATGCACCTTGTTGAACCGTTTTATCTCGATAAACGAATATTGGACGTTATGACGGTCAATATCCAATTGAAACTGGTTGCTTGAACACTGCGTATAGATAGTAAGCAAGAGGGCAGTTCTACGAAGCGTTGAAAGAGGTGTAGATGCGATAAGGGACGCTATTCTGATGGACTGCGAGAGCGGACATCCTGCATTTCGCTACGGAGTGGAATTGGCTCAATATTATGGAGGCTGCGCAAATGGCGGATACTGGCGAATGTAGCGTTGGAACGAAAGCGATGTGGTAATTTATCACTAACAAAGGCGATAATTTTCACAGGTGGGCAGGTCCAACCGATGCAATCCATCTGCGTGGCAGATATACGTGCAATATTATAAAGATGGTTTTTGAATGCAGCGGTGCTGCAAAAAATAGAATAAGTATGACTGACCCAAATCGTTTTCCAAAATGGCTGCTGACGGCCGACCTTGCTATATGCAGCGTATGGCTGTTTATTGTCGGCTATATCTTCTACAACCCCTACCTGATGCTCTTCCCAATGCTGCGTATCTGGCTGAGTTTTCTCACATACAGCCGCAGATGGTTGGCGTGGTGTCCTATGGGGTTGCTCGCTATTGTCAGTGTGCCGCTGCTTGAACAGTTTGCACCCATATACGAATTGTGGCTATCGCCGTTAGTAAAGATTGCGCGCAGCACGCTGTCGCTCTTTGGCTGTAACCGTGAACTTGTAACCGATTTTCTGCTCCTGCTATCGGGACAGGATACGCTCAATGGGTGGGGGACGCATGTATTTATATGGTGCATCGGCTTTGCGTGGTTGGTAGGCATTCCGTTGGCGATATATCTGCATCGTGTTGCGCACAAAGGGCTTGTGCCTCCGGCATTGAGCCGTAAACAAAGCTGGATGCTGTTTGGATATATGCTTATAGTAATCACGCTGTTCGGTACCCAATTTTTCAACACGCTCCCGCTATACGAGTCTATTGCCACTTCCATTATGCTGGTGCTGCTGATACCCCTCCTGTTTCGATGCGATAACGCCCGGTTGCTGACCAATGCCCAGAAAACTTATCTGTCGCTTATGGGCGTTGCTTGCAACAGGGTTCATTGTCGGCATCGGTATGGAGGAGAAGTCCATTATCACGACCTTGACGATACCGGCTGCCATATATGCTCTGATTAACCGCCACGTCGGGCGCAAATCGCCGCGCTGGGAGTACGCGATTATAGCCTTTTCAATGCTGTGCTTCTGGCAGGCGCAGAATACCGCAGACGGTACACGCATCGCATTGTCTACTATTTCGGCTGCTGTCGTGGCATTTGCGACGATACGTTTCATGCGTTCAACCCGATTGTACGCTGTGGGGGCGATGTTGTTTGCAGACGTGGCAGTGATTATCCCTGTAATGTGTATCGGCTACAACCCATACACCGTGCTGACCGCCAGACGGTCGCATCCCTGCACGGATTATACCTCCTCGCCCGGCGGATTGCTGTATGTTAAGAGCAAAGATGGCTATGGTATTCGAGATCGATACGGAATAATCTTGCCGGCGGAGTACGATGACATTAAAATCATGCTGCCCTACTGCCCTTATTTTATGGTACAGAAATCGGACCGGTGGCGAATATATGACATTGAGCGTCATGAGTTTATTACCGATAAATTTTACGATGAAATTATTCAGAGCGGCGTGGATATGTTTGTGATGAGCGATGATAAGAGAGAGTATATATTGGAAATTACTGTGCCTTACGACAAGAACCATCAGTCATTCAGAATTATTGCATTCGAGGATGAGTTGATGGTGGATGAAAACCCCTAACCCGGCACTGAAATAATCACGTAGCACAACAAACAAAAAAGTATTCTAAACTCATGTAGAGATTGATAGATTTTAGACGACGGAACACTCTATATTGTAAAACGACAAAAACAAATAAGTTATGTTAACGATCCTTTGTATTATGATTCTTGCCTATACGATGTTAGGGAAACGTATAGAGCCGTTGCTCGAAAAAGTGAAAAACATTGAC
>CANQBA010000089.1 GCA_947589545.1 uncultured Oscillospiraceae bacterium
ACGATCGCGTAGGCCCAGGCGAGTATCGCGCCGCCGTGCGTTTCGCTGCGGTTGTTGGATATCTTGCCGCCGTTCATGGTCATGATCCCGGTTTCCACCAGAGCCACACCGCCGCCGCTGGCCGCCTTGTTGCCGGTAATGACCGCGCCGTCATTCATTTCGGCGGAGCCGCTGATGACGCACAGCGCGCCGCCGGCTCCTGTGGGCTCGGTATTGTTGTTGTTTTGCAGCACCGCGCCGTCGCCGAGAATCAGCTTTGCGTCACTGCCCGAGGCAGCCTGAACAGCTATCATAGCGCGATTTGAGGTCAAGCCGTCCTCACTGCCGCCGTCAATTACGATGTTTTCCAGCGTCGTTGTGCCGCCGGTAACCGCGAAAAGGTAGCCATGGTTGGCCGTCGGCTTGATCGTATAGGTGTTCCCATCCGCGCTGGTGATGGTTACGCTCTTTGTGATGGGAGTGGATTTATAAGTACCGGCGTCTTTATCCGCCACCTCCGGAACGATTTGAACGTCCCTGAGCAGTTCGATGGTGTCGCCGTTCTGGGCGGCGGCGATGGCCTCCTTAACGGTAGAATAGCATGTAGTGCCTATCCTCGCCTCGGCGATTTTGCCGCAGTCGGGGCACGCGCCATCCGTGCCATATGTACAGGGCTCGATCAACGCGTAAAGCGCCGTGCTATCGAAAGCCCCCTCCACCAGCGTCTTCGTATCTTCGCTGTCGCCCGTATAGGCGTGAGTGCCAACAAGAACGGGGCTGAGAATCGTCCTCTTGCTGTTGGGATCCTTTTCACCGGAAATCGTGATCTCCACGCGGCTGTCTGACACGGTGACGGCCCCGGCCTTCTTATTGTTCCAAAGACCCATACCGCCAGTCTTGACCGTTACATTCGCGCCGTTCTCCACGGTCACTTTCCCTTCCGCGTCTTGCTCAATATGCAGCGCAGATTTTTCGCACTCCACAGCGAGCGTTGCTCCATCGACTGTAATATTGCCCATTGCAGTGACAATTCCGAAGGAACCTTTCACGTTCACGTCGGCTTTGGAGCCGATGTTAATGGAGTGTCGTTCTTCATGTCCTGTGGTGCCTACGGCGATAGCGGCGTAAGCATTATCTCCACCATATTCCGCGGTCAACTTGCCGTTGACCTCAAAGTCTCCGAAAGTTGCTGTGATGCCGGGGTTGTTTTTGGATATGGCGACAACATCCGTGCCTTCCCCAAGGATAACACCCCTTGTTCCGGAGAGCGCGGAACCGCCGGTGGTCTGCACATCCACCTTTGTCCCCGCGTCCGCGATGGTGAGTTTACCGGCAGCTGTGATACCAAATTTGCTATTGATTACGACCTGAGAGCCGCCCTTGATGACGAGGTCGCCGCCAGTCTCGCCCTCCGATGTTCTATCGCTGTTGATTATGCTGCCGCCGGACTGATAGCCCTCTGCCAGGTTAAAGACCACGTTGTCCATCGTGAAGGTGCCGTCCTTTGTGCTGACAGCTCCTTTTCCCAGCGTGAGGGACACATTTTTGATTGTCAAATCCCCGGTGATCCCCGACAGCGCACCGGTGTTGGATGTGATCGTCAGTTTGTTCTCGCCCGGTTGATTGGTTGCCCCCTGAATAGTCAGAGCGCCCTTCCCCTGGATGCCGGAAGAACTTTCAACAGTGTTTTCCGTCCCGCTGATGACCAGTGTGCATCCGGCGGGGACGTGGAAGGTGTCTTTGATTTTCGCGCCTTTTAACGTCACTATTACGTGAGTATCCGTGTCACTCTCCACATGGATATTCCAATTCGTGGGAGGCTCCTGACCTTCGGTTACTTCTGTCGCTGTTTTGCCATCCTCTCCCAGGGTATAGTATTTCCCGGCCTTAAGTTTTGTACTGTTGGTGCTTCCGATCCCCAAATCGGGTATGTCGGAGCCCATGTCATACGCCAGGGCTGTGGCGGGCAGCAGCCCTACCACCATGACCAGCGCCAGCAGGACGGCCAGAAGCTTGCAAATTTGCCGTTTCATTTCGTTACCTCCTGTTTGAAAAAGTGTACTTTTTCAAACTTAAAATTCGCAGAAAAAATCTGTATTTTTTTCTTGCAAAAGCGTGTTAAATGCGATATAATAAAACCGTTTTAAAATTCCGTTTGGGATTTTGGAAAAGTACACCTTTTCAAACAAATTTTCTGTTCACAATCATAACAGGGACTGTGAAAATCGAGCGTCTTTCCGCTCTTTTTCACAGCCCTGTCTCGTTATTTCAAAGGATCGTCACCTGTTTTTCCCGATCGAAGCCGTGGGGGCCTGCAGGCCACAAGGCCGGCCTTCACCAGAAGCGTCATGATGTCCGCCGCGCCGTCTGTAAGCTCGGCCTCCGTCAGCTCCACCGTGGGCGTCTCTCCCCCGGCGGCGCCGCCAAAGAGGGCGCGGGCGCTCTGCTGGGCCTTTTGGGCCTTCTCCTCGCCGTGGACAAGCTTCGTCAGCTCAAAGGCCAGGATCTCCTTTGCCGTGTTGATCCGGCTGTCCTGCCACGTCTCCATCTCGGCGATTTGCTCCAGGGGCAGGAAGGTCAGCATTTTCAGGCACTTGATCACATCCGCGTCGCCCACGTTGCGCCAGTACTGGTAGAAATCATAGGGGCTTGTCTTTGCGGGATCCAGCCACACGGCGTTGCAGGCCGTCTTGCCCATCTTGCTGCCGTTGGAACCCGTCAGGATGTAATTGACGCGCTTTTCGTCGGAGACCTTGGGCTTGCGCTGGCGTCTTTCCCTTTTCTCTTTTGTCGCGGTCACAGCCATATCAGTTCCCCCACTTCGCGATCAGCATATCCACGGTGCCGTCGGCCAGACGTGCGGCCATAGCGGCGGCAAGCTGGCTGTACAGCCCGCTCTGCTTGCCGGTGGCGGCGGCGTAGTCCTGGATGGCGAACTCCCCGGGCAGGATGGATCTGTCGTCGTTCATGCAGCCCATGACGATGGAGCGGTCGCCCACCATGGCGTCCACCTCGCCGGAATTCAGCATAGTCTCCCTGTCCACGCCTCCGAAAGGATCCCCCGCTTACCGAAGATCTCTTTGAGACAATTTTTCTATTGACCTTTTTTCACAAAATCCTTGTAAAGTCAAAAATTATATTTATCCACGCCGTCTCCAAAACCGTCTCAACAGCAAAGGATCTCCCCCGCCGGAGAGATCCCTTCAGCCTGTCGACAAACACCGCCCCAAGCCGAGGGGCGGCGTACTGATCTGTATATTTCAGAAAAAAGTCCCCGCTAAGAGCAGCGCAAGGGAGCGGTAGTACGCCCTCCACTTGTCGCTCCAGCGTTTTCTTGCCAGCTTCTTTAGATTCATGCACGCGTATGTGAGCGCGGCCTTGACTCGCTGCCTCGCTCTGCCGTATTCCTGCGTGCAGCTTCTTCGTCTGCGGCCGTTTGTAGGTGCTCAGCAGTTTTATGTCCATATCTTTCAGCAGCTTCGCTATCGGAAGGTTCTGCCGTCGTTCTCGTTCCCCGGGTGGTCGCTGTATCCCAACTCGAACAAATCCGTTTCCTGGAACCTGCGGGTGTAATTCTTACTGAACGTGGAAAAATGCGGCGCCGGATCCTGCAGCCCCAGTCCGTGGAACCGGCTTAACCTCGGGCTCCAAGTTCGCTGCTCCTTTCCCCATCGGGCGGGGCCCCGTGCGGCCCCTACTATTGCCCGTGTACCAAATTCCCAGAAGCTTTTCGTTCAACCTTGTACGGGCCGCCGCCCTCGGCGGCCCACGAATTCCCGGGAATCCACCCTAAAACGTCCCCTTACTCCCCGGACGTAAGGCTCTCCCTCATGCTGTCCAGGAGCCGGACGGCCAGCTCCCTCTGCTCCGGAGTCAGCGTCCGGTACAGCTCGTGGAGCCTGTCCCGCTCCTCATACACGGGTTCCGGCAGATAATCCGCCAGAAGAACGGCGGGAGATACCTGTAGATTACGGCAGAGAAGAATAAACATCGGCAAACTCGGCATTTTATGCCCAGACTCAATTTGCCGCAAATAGGTAGTATCCATATTGCAGGCTTCAGCAAGCTTATCCGCAGTCATTCCCGCTTGCCTTCTTGCCAGCTTGATTTGTGCCCCAAGCGGTTTCCTTTCCATTTAATTTATGCCTCCTGGTCAACGTTGTCATAATCATTTTTTGTTACCTTTTAGACTATATTCACGTTGACCAATTGCATATTATCTGTTATACTATAATAACATAAGCCAGTAGATAACATAAAGGGGCGTTTATTATGAGAGAAAAAACCTGCTGCGTCCTTGGACATCGGGATACGCCGCCCTCCGAGACGGAGCTGCTGTCACTGAGGCTGTCGGTGGAGATCATGAAGGCGTTCAGCGCCGGCTGTACGCGTTTTATATCGGGAATGGCCCGGGGAACCGACCTGCTTTTTGCCGAGAAGGTGCTGACGTTGAAGAAATCCTTCCCCCAGATAGAGCTTGTGGCGGCGATCTCCCATCGGGGACTGCTCAAGAGCAAGGACGAGGAATTTCAGAGGCTTATAAAACAATGTGACCAGGTGGTAGTCCTCTCTGAACATTTCTACCCCGGCGTCAAGGGCGCGCGCACCCGTTGGATGCTGAAAAACTCCTGCCGCCTCATCGCCGTCTGGGACTTCAAGGAACACGGCGGCGTCATCCGCGCCATCGATCGCGCCGGGAAAATGGGCATAAAGGTACAGGATATCGAACAGATCGTGTTTTACTATCCCCGCAGCGATGTACGCCTCTCCCCCGCCGGGGCAAGGCCGCACGCCGGGGTCAGGCGGTCAACCTAAAAGCTTCTTTTTCAGCCGCTCGATCTCCCGCCGCACCTCGTCCACGCTCTCCCCCTGGGTGATATCCCAATCGTCCCGGAGGGCGGCGATTTGTTCCTCGTTGACGGCGATGGCGGCGGGGATGTCGCCCATGCGCTCGTAGAGCCGCGCGATGGCTATATAGGGGTCGGTGAAGGCTCGGGGGTGGGTCTGCAGCCGCTGGGCCTCCCGGTAACACTCGATAGCCCGCTCATATTCCCCCTCTGCGGCCAGGCCGTCCCCCCGGCAGGCCCAGGCCATCCACTCGTCGGGGAAATCCCGGCACATCTGTTCCCAGATCGCCCCGGCCCGTTCCCTGTCCCCACGGGCCCAGGCTGTCCGCGCCCGGTAATCCGGCGTGCGGAAGGTGTGATCTACCTCCCCCAGCTTATCGCACCACGCCTCCGCCTCGTCGAAGCGCCTATCCTGCATAAGGGCGTCCATGAGAAACATATAGGCCCGCCAGACAGCGGGATTTTTGGCGATAAAGTCCTTGTACCAGTCGATGTACTCCGTATGGGTGCCGCAGTACCAGTCCGCGCAGGCCACATCCATGGCCTCCCTCAGCTCCTCGTGGGCGTCCCTGTTGGCCGGCTCCCGCGCCAGGGCCTCTCTGGCGTAGTAGGCCGCCCGACGGCGGTGGGCTCCGGCCTTGAAGTTCTCGATCCAGGCCAGCATCATGAGGGCCTCGCCCTTCTCCGGCTCCCGGCGGGTCTTGTCCTGGAGAAACTGCGCCTCCCTGTCCAGCACCGCCTCCTCCATGTCCCGGTTGTCCCACAGCATATTGCGGATCCGCTCTACCCGCTGCTCGTCTGTCAGGGCGAAAAGCTCGTCGATGGTCACGCCGAAGTAGGCGGAGATGGCCGGCAGCAGCGCGATATCCGGCGCGGTGGCCCCCGTCTCCCATTTGCTGACCGTCTGAGGCAGGACGCCCAGGGCCGCCGCCACCGTCTCCTGCGTCACCCCCCGCTGGGCGCGGAGTGCCTTGATTTGATTCCCGATCTCCATGTTTTTCGATCTCCTTTAAGAAAAAATACCGTCCGGACTTGTGGTCATTGTACCACTGCCGGACGGATTTTTTCAATGGCGCGGTTGTTGAACCGCCTCGCCTGGCAGGCGGAAAATCTCCTAAAAGGCGAGGTCAAAAAATAATTTAAAAAAATTATAAAAAAGTACTTGACAATAATTTATGATTATGATATAATGCACATTGCCGACAAAGGTGCGCTTACAGATTCCAGTACGCCCAGCGGGTGCCCTCGGCTTCGGGCACGTCGCCGTCCCACTGGTGATCCGACCCCCGCATAAAGTCGCTGGTGACGTTGAAATAGGCGTGGGCATAGGCGGCCTGGATGAAATCGGGCGGATCCCCATCGCCAAAGACCGGGTCGTTCCAGGTCACGTCTACGGCGTACCACTCCCCGTCCAGCCGGACAAGATTCCAGGCGTGCTCCTCGGTTCTGTTGTAGGCCCAGCCGCGGACGGTCATACATTCGATGCCCAGAATATCCATAAAAAGCTGGAAGGACGTGGCGTAGCCCAGGCAGATCCCAACGCCGTGCACAAGAAGCCCGTAGGGGTTGTCGTTGTCCGGGTCAGGGGTACCTACGGGGCCGTTGGTCAGCTCCGCCGGGTCATATTTGGCGTTGTAAACCAGGTAGTCGTTGATGGCCAGCTCCTTTTCCACCGGCGTCATACCGTCCTCGATCACCCTGTCCAGGATCTTGCGGCACTTTTTGTACACAGCCAGATTCTTCGGCGTGAGGCCGGAGGGATCGCCGCTTTCAACGGCCGTCAGCACGGCGTCGTGGTCGTACACATCCGGCTTTTCCGGCGTGGTGTCGGGCATGGTGTCCGTTGTCGTATCCGGCGCGGTATCAGGAACGGTATCAGGCGTTGCATCAGGCTCGGTGTCAGGCGTCGTATCAGGCTCGGTATCCGGGGTCGTATCCGGCACGGTATCAGGCGTGGTATCCGGGGTGGTGTCCGGCTGCGGCAGGGGGGATACATAGTCAAAAAGCGATGGCGCGGGGGCCGGATTGGCGGCGAAGCACCCCTCCCAGGCGGCCCGGGCGGCGTCGTTGTCGTGGCAGATCACAAGGGCGGCGAAGCATCCGCCGGTGAGCACCAGGCCCGTCCCGGCCAGCTCCGCCTCGGCGGGGGCGTAGCCGAAAAAGGCGCCCACGCGCTCGTCCCGGTAGGCCGTCAGCGCCTGGACGCAGGCGGCGGCCTGAGTGGGATCGGGCAGCTCAAATACGGCGATCTCGCAGGCGGAGACGCCGAAGGGGGTGCAGATGACCCCGTCCCGGCACGCCCCGGCGCTGTCCCCCAGGTACAGCATACTGTACGGGGCAAACTCCGGGTCGTCGCGGGTGACAGCGTAGAGCGCGGGCATCTCCCGCTGAGAGGCGGCCAGCGCCCCGGCGATCTGGGCGGCGGTGTAGGGCGTGGAGGCCGTCTGCTTCTCTCCCCCGCCGCACCCGGTCAGGGCCGTCAGCATAAGGCACAACGCCAGAAAAACCGAAACAATTCTTTTCATCATCGTTCCTCCAGGGGTACGGGCCGCAGGGACCGGCCGGTGATCTCCAAAAGCGCCGTCCCGGCGGTGAGATCGGTGATCCGGGGGGCGAAAACGGCGTGATCCTCCGCCGTCATGGCGATTTTCAGCTCCACATCGGCCCCGAAAACGGTGTCCTCTAAGAGGGCGTTGACGCGGCTCAGCTCCGCCCGGATCCGCTCATACTGGGGGTAGGAGCACAGGAGCGACAGCTCCAAAAGCGGCGTCATCCGGGCCTTCCCCGCCTTCTCCAGGGCCAGGGCGGCGGATTTGGCGTAGGCCCGCACCAGTCCCCCGGTGCCCAGAAGGATCCCGCCGAAATAGCGGGTCACCACACAGCAGAAGTCCTGGACGCCCGCCTTGCGAAAGACGTCCAGCACCGGCATCCCGGCGGTACCGGAGGGCTCCCCGTCGTCGGAATAGCGCATGAGCCCGCCCTCATGGAGGGCGTAGGCGTATACGTTGTGGGTGGCGTCCCAGTGCCGCTCCCGCGTCTCCCGCAGGCGCTCCAGGGCCTGGGCCTCGCTCTCTACATGCCACACCCGCCCGATGAACCGGGAGCGCTTTTCCACATATTCAATTTCGCCGTCCCCGGCGGGAATGATGTAGTCGGGCATGGGGTCCTCCTTGGGCCGGGCCGCCGTGGGCGGCGGTACGGCGTCTATTGCTCCTGATTTTTTACAAACTCCCTCACCGTGCCCCACAGCTCGGGCTTCACGGTGACGTCTGCCAGGATACCGGCGTCGGCGTACTCCACGGCGTGAACCTCCGCCTCCCGGTGGAGCAGATCCAGCGTCCCCCCGGCGGCGTAGGGCAGCAGGAGGGTCACCCGCTTTTTGCCCCGGGAGAGGATCTCCGCGATCTTTTCCAGCAGTCTGTCCGTCCCCTCCCCGGTTTTGGCGGAGATGGCGATGACGTTCCCGCCCCGGGGGATCCCGGCGGGGTCGGGACACAGATCCGCCTTGTTGTAGGCGTCGATGCAGGGGGTGCCCTCCGCGCCCAGCTCGGCGATGAGCCGCCGCACCACGTCCACCTGGGTGTCCCGCTCCGGGGAGGAAGCGTCGATGACGTGGATGAGGACGTCGGCGAAGCTCAGCTCCTCCAGGGTGGCCTTGAACGCCTCCACCAGGTGGTGGGGGAGCTTGCGGATGAAGCCCACGGTGTCGGAGATCAGCGCCTCGCTGCCGGGGGCCAGGGCGAGCCTGCGGGTGGTGGTGTCCAGTGTGTCGAACAGCCTGTCGTTGGCCTCGATCCCCGCGCCGGTGAGCTTGTTCAAAAGGGTGGATTTCCCGGCGTTGGTATAGCCCACCAGGGCAATGACCGGCACGCCGTTTTTCTCCCGCTGACGCCGCTGGGTACCCCGCACCCGGCGGACAGACTCCAATTCTTCCTCCAATTTTTGTATCTTCCGCCGGATGTGCCGCCGGTCTGTCTCCAGCTGTGTCTCGCCGGGGCCGCGGGTGCCGATGGGGCTCTTCCCGCCGGAGGCCGTCTGGCGCACCAGGTGTGTCCACATGCCGGTGAGGCGCGGGAGAAGGTAATTATACTGGGCCAGCTCCACCTGGAGCCGCCCCTCCCTGGTGCGGGCCCGGGCGGCGAAAATATCCAGGATCAGCTGGGAGCGGTCCAACACATGGACGCCCAGATCCTCCTCCAGCGCCCGCAGCTGGGAGGGGGAGAGCTCGTTGTCAAAGACGGCCAACGAACAGTCGTTGGCCTCAATCAGCGCCTTTACCTCCCGCACCTTGCCCTCGCCGATGAAGCTGCGGGGGTCGGGGGTGCGCTTGGTCTGCAGGATCTTGCCGCAGCAGACGCCCCCGGCTGTCTCCAGAAGGGCCTCCAGCTCGGCCAGCGTCACCTCGTCAGAGCGCTCCCGCTCCTCCATGCTGTCGGCGGCCAGTCCCACCAGGACGGCCCGCTCCATATCGTTTCGTTCCAATTTCTTCTTCCCTTCGCCCTTGCGGATTGAATTGATGAAAGCCATTATAGCATAAATAAGGCGGGTTGTATACAAAAAAGGTGTAAACTTGTGGTTAACAGGGGGGATTTTCGGCGCATCACGTAAAACGCGCCATGCCCACCGAATTTCCAGCACGTTACGTACAACGTACCCTGTAGGAGCCAGAGACCCGCTCGGCCCACACGCCGCACCATCGTATTTCCGCCCCGTACGGGATCGTTGGACGAAAAAAGCGTGGAGCTCTTTCGCCATCGCAAACACGCGCTCGATCGTCTCCTGCCTCTGCTTGTAGATCTCCCGCAGTCCGTGTGTGTACTCGTTCTCTATCGCCTCCTCCAACGCCTCCTGCCACACATGGCGGTCACGACCTTCTGGTGGTTCTGGCTCTGTGTGCATTGGGTTAAGTAATGGCTTCTTCCCATGGTTCTTCCGGCCGGCGTTGATCTCCTCCATCAGAGCCTTCCCATACCACCGCGCCTCTTCTTCGACTTCTTCGTCCTTGTACTTTTTGCTGTTGGCCCGTGCCTTCACATGGGTCGAATCCACGAACCCACCCCCGTGGGTAGGGGTGGGTTTGTCGACATGCTGAAGGGAGCTCCCCCGGCGGGGGAGCTCCCTTGTTTGCGTTGTAGGTTCGGTTTTTTTCGCTTTCTCAGCCCTCAAAGCCCAGGGTGCGGGCCACGACCGTGATCATTTCGGCGCGGGTCAGGGAGTCCAGCGGCGCGAATCTGCCGTCGTCCTTGCCCTTGATATAGCTCTGTTCGGCGGCCCAGGCTACCGCATCGGCGGCCCAGTCGTG